>CALAWM010000176.1 GCA_937895315.1 uncultured Caryophanales bacterium
TTTGGTAGCACTGCCAATGATGCGGCTTTTAACGCTTTTGCGACCGATATTAGCACGAAAGAGACTAGTAATCGGATTGAATCAGTTTTGGCGGTCCTACCCTTATTCGCGATGTTAATTATCTTTGGTGGTTTTAGCGGGATGGCAAAAGGTGAAGGATGGATGTTATTCTTCATTATTTTTGGCGTATTAACGGTTATTGTCGGTATCATTTCAATCTTTTTATTCCCTGCCGACAAAGCATTAGTCGCCAGTGATGAAAGTTATTTTAAGAAAATCTTCTACGGGTTTAAAGGAAAAGTTATTAAAGAAAATCCTTTACTTTACTTAACCCTTTTATCATTCATGCTCTTTGGGATTGCAATTCAAGTCTTTATGCCTTATTTTCTCATCCACATTCAAAATAAATTAGGATTTAAAGACCTTAATTTCACGATTATTATGGGGTCGGTTTTATTGATGGCTTCCTTAATTACCGTTCTTGTTGGTTTCTTTGTCTTAAAGAAAAATAAACCGATCTTTTCCTTCATCGCCTTAGGGATTACCGCCGCGGGCTTACTTCTAATGTTTTTTGCCAAAGACATGGTTTTCATTATTATTGCCGGCATTATCTTTATGAGCGGGAACATGATTGGTTCGACCATCCTTGGCGCCAAAGTGCGTGATTATACGCCACGGGCCGAAGTCGGTTTATTTCAAGGTATTCGGATGATTTTTGTCGTCTTAATTCCGATGATTGTTGGTCCTTTCCTTGGTCAATTATTTTATAGCCAAACCGCCGAAACTTATACGAATGAATACGGAAATTTAGTGAAACTACCAAACGAATATATTTATCTCGGGGCGATGTTTGTGTTACTTTTTGCCATTATCCCTTTAATTTTCTTAATGAAAAGCGAAGTTAAAGAGGTGAAAGATGAAGAATAATATTCCTTTAGCCGAATACCCGCGGATGATTATGGTGCGGGATTCTTATCGGTCACTTAACGGCATTTGGGAATACGCAATTAGGAAGGATAAAGAAATACCTTTAACTTTTGACGGGGAAATAGTCGTTCCTTTTTCTCCGGAAAGTCCTTTATCTTTAGTGCATAAACATGTTGAACCCGACGATTATTTGATTTATCGTACACGCTTTAGTGTCGATGAAGATTTTATCAAAGATCATACGATTCTTCATTTTGGCGCGGTCGATCAAATTGCCACCATTTACCTAAACGGGGTCCCGGTCGGCTTTAATGAAGGCGGCTTTATTCCTTTTTCGATATTTATTGATTCTTTAATCCAACAAGAAAATGAACTCGTGGTCGTCGTTAAAGATTATAGTGACACAAAGTTTTATAGTCGCGGTAAGCAAAAACGGAAACGCGGACAAATATGGTATACGCCGCAAAGTGGGATATATTTACCGGTGTGGATCGAAAGTGT
Source organism: uncultured Caryophanales bacterium (assembly GCA_937895315.1). Taxonomy (GTDB): domain Bacteria; phylum Bacillota_I; class Bacilli_A; order RFN20; family CAG-826; genus UBA1361. The sequence continues at coordinate 1,429 of CALAWM010000176.1, forward strand.
TACGAAAGACTTCGTGGAAAGTTTAAAGATAACCCCACTTTTTGATCAAAGTAAAGTTGAAATTATCGTTTATTCATCAAGCAAGGAAGATGTAGTTCTCACTTTTAATGAAGAAAAGCACGTTTTTAAGGCCAATACGCCTTTTTTCCTTGAACTACCTAACTTTCATCCTTGGACTCCGGATAACCCTTATTTATACCCATTCACGGTGCAAATTAAAGATGACACTGTTTCTTCTTACTTTGCGATGCGGAAAATAAGTGTTGAAGTCGCCCCTGATGGTCATAAACGAATAATGCTTAATAACGAAGTAGTGTTCCAAAGTGGCCTTTTAGACCAAGGTTATTATCATGATGGCTTATTAACCCCGCCAAGTGATGAAATATTAGTCAATGATATTCTTTTAGCTAAAAAGATGGGTTTTAATGTCCTTCGGAAACATATAAAACTTGAATGGGAACGATTTTATTATCACTGTGATCGTTTAGGAATGATGGTATGGCAAGATTTCGTCAATGGCGGTGAGAAGTATTCGTTTACCGTTGCCCATGTCCCAGCTTTTTTAAATATTCATTACAATGACACCAATTATCAAA
>CALAWM010000177.1 GCA_937895315.1 uncultured Caryophanales bacterium
AGTTTCGCGAGTGTTGATTTTCCGCTGCCATTATGGCCAATGACGCTTACATAAGTCCCGGCTTTCACATTAAAAGAAACGTCGTTTAAAACTTCGACGTTACGGTCATAGGAATAACGTAAATTACTAACTTCTAACGCGAATTTACTCATCAAAATTTGGGTTTAACACTTTTCCGACGAAGGGTGTTAATTTTACTCCTGCTAACGTTAACATATGACGGCTCGCTCGCATATTAATATCTTCATGATATTTATCATCGAGGTAAATAATTTCACTAATGCCAGTTTGAATGACGGCTTTCGCGCATTCATTACAGGGGAAAAGCGTGACATAAATGCGGCATCCTTTTAAAGATGCCCCGGCTCTTGTATTTAAAATAGCATTAAATTCAGCATGACAAACGTAAAGATATTTATTATTGATATCTTCGCCCTTGTTCCACGGTAAATCATCATCGCTAATGCCACGTGGCATGCCGTTATAGCCTAAACTAACTACTTTATTATCTTGGTCAGCAATACATGCCCCAACTTGGGTGGAAGGATCTTTACTACGTTTCGCCGAAAGAATGGCGACTCCCATAAAATATTCATCCCAATTAATATAATCTAAGCGTTTCATAATGTCTTCCTCCGGCCTTTGACAATTATAACATAATTGCAGGTTAGTAATTGGCTTATTACCTTGCTTTTAATCTCGCTTTATTACTTGAACTTCAAATGGACGGAGATAGTTTTCATTATCAAAGTATTCTTTATAGTTTCCGTAACGGAGTTCGCCATCTAAATCAAGACCGTGTTTCCGTTTTTTATCACTTAAATTAATGACGACCAAATATTCTTTTTCACCAAGCGTTCTTTTTACGGCGAGCACATCTTTATGGGTTTTTAAAAACTCTAATTCGCCTTTGGTGAGGGTTTTACTATTTCGTCTAACATCAATCATCTTCTTGTAATTATTCAAGATTGAATCAGGGTTTTCATTTTGTGATTCAACGTTAATAAGCGGGTAATTAGGATTAAGCATGAGCCACGGGGTTCCATTGGTAAAACCAGCATTAAGACTGGCGTCCCATTGCATTGGAGTCCGGGCATGGTCTCTTGTAAAATTCATAACAAAACGCCAGACAAGTTTTTTCGGGAAAAGTAATTTTCTTAGTAAGTTATAAACGTTTATCGAACTTACATCTTTTAAATCCTCGACACTTTTAAAAGGAACGTTGGTCATGCCAATTTCTTGGCCTTGATAAATGTATGGTGTACCTCTTAAGAAAAGAATCGATGCACCAAGGGCGGTTGCACTTTCAAAACGATAACGGTCACTACCAAACCGACTAACACTACGAGGGACATCATGATTTTCATAAAATAATGTATTCCAATCAATCGTGTCTTGCCACTTTTTCAAGGCTTTGATCATATTGTGCGGTCGATATTTCTTTTTAAAAAGCGGTAAACTCCGATGATCGACGGCGACTTGATCAAAAGCAAAGACTTGGGTTAATTCTTTATCTAAATATTCTTTGGCGTCATAAATCGTAATATCCATTGTTTCGCCGACAGTGTAAGCCTCATATGGTTCGAGTACTTCTTTATGTAAATCTTTAAGGATTAGATGACATCCTGGAGTATTTAAATAATGTTCTTTCCCGGTTTTATAAAGCCGTTGCCGCCCATTTTTTAGACTGCTTTTGCTAATGCAATTAATGACGTCACACCGGAAGCCGGCAATTCCTAAATCAAGCCAAAAGCGTAAGATGCTTTTTACTTCGGCGAGTACTCGGGGATTATTGTAATTTAAGTCTGGTTGTTCTTTTGTGAAAAGGTGGAGATACCACATGTCATTGGTCGGTTCATATTCCCAAGCACTTCCGGTGAACATACTTTGCCAGTTATTCGGCGGAAGTTTTTTACCTTTTTTCGTTGTCCGTCCTTTTTCCCAAAAGTAATACGTATGATAAGGGCTCTTCGGGTTTTTACTCTCTAAGAACCATTGATGTTCAAATGAAGTATGGTTAATTACTAAATCCATGACAATCTTAATATCAAGTTCATTGGCAAGAGCAATTAAAGCTTTCATATCTTGCATCGTGCCATAATCTTTATGGATTTTCTTGTAGTCACTAATGTCATAACCCATATCAAAATTAGGTGAAGCATAAAGTGGAGAAATCCAAATTGCGCCAATTCCTAATTCTTTCAAATATGGTAACTTTTCGATGATTCCTTGGATATCACCAATTCCATCACCATTGCTGTCATTAAATGAACGGGGATATATTTGATAAAAAACCCGTTCGTGCCACCATTTATTATACATAGTAAATACCTCGTATATATTTTAGCAAATATTAATAAAAAAACGCCTTATGGCGTTGTTTTATCATTGTTTTGACAATAAAATTAGTTATTAAGATCTTCTAAATGCTTTTCATAAAGAGCAAGCGCTTGTGCTACTTCTTTAACTTCATCATCTTCTTTGTTTTGGGTATTGGGGTCGTCTAATAAATACATTTTTTCAAACATCGCTTTACTCCTTCTCATAAGTTAGTGATATTGTAAACGAGTTGGAGTAATTATTCAAAGGTTTCTACTAGTTCATTAATTAATACATAGTATTAATTTAGACATAATGTGTCAATACCATTTAGGAGTAAATTAGTAGTTTTATTTGCGGGTTATTTTTCACTATTTTCAGTTTCATTTGTTTCACTACCCATGACTTCTTTTTTAAAAGGTTCACCAAGCATCCGCGCAACACTGCTTTTGGCGTAGACATTACCAAGGATGGCGAGGATTGCCGTTTGCAAGGGGAGCAAAATAAACATAATTGCCGTATGGAAAAAGACGCTAACTAAAAAGTCACTACCAAAAGCATGCATCTTCCACCATGAAGAATACAAAACATCAACTACTAAAGCCATCAAAAGTATTGAGAAAGCAAGTTCGGTTGGTGTTCCGGTATACCTTGTTTCCACAACATTTTTATAACGTTTTTCAAGATAGTGGAAAATTAAAATTAGACCAATGATCAATATAATCATCACCGCGGTAAAAATGATCCGGACCCCGGTCGTAAAGACTAGAGGTGGAAGTGTCTTGTCAAAGGGATGTCTTACTTCGTTATTTAGAAAAATAAAGAGTTCAAGGATAATAAACATTACTCCTAAGAAAGGATAAAGCATCGGAAACTTTGTTTTTCGATTGATTAAAGTAATTAATTTTAAGAAAAGCCACGGGACAATCCCATATAATGTTGAACTAATAATCGGCCAAATTAAAAGATTTCCGACAGGGAATAAAGTCGCCCCGAGTAAATCACTTGCCGCCCCCACAGTTGCCCCATAGATCGGACCTAAAAATAAAGATGCCATGATAATTGGCACGTTACCAAGGGAGAGACGATATAAACTTGGCATCCCAAAAGGAATGACTAAAAAACGTTGTAAAATAACCGATAAAGCAATAAAAAGCCCACTTAAAGTGATGGCGGTAACAATATTACGCGCGTGTTTCATAAACACCTCCCCGGAACTCAAGCGTCACTTGCATTGCAAAGTGTAAAGAGCCCACTATTAATAATAAATCTTCTGGTCCTAAGGAGGTTATGGCACGCTCAATTGCTTCTTGATGACTAGGATAAAACGGTAATGAATTATTAAATGTCTTTACAGCCCGGGGATGATCAAAGGTCGTAAGCATAATCCGGGCACCACTTAACGATAATAAATCGAGTTCTTTTTCAAAGTCTTTATCTTTAAAGGCAGCAAAGATAACTGTGATCTTTTTCTTTGTTACTTTTAGATCATTTAAAAGACTTACAAAAGCGTGGGTGTTATGGGCACCATCGACAACTATTGCGGGGTTAATACTAACAACACTGAAGCGGCCAGGGAATGTTTCTTCAAGGAGTGCTGCTTCTAACGCATTATCACTAATTTTAATATTCATTGCTTTTAGTATTTCTAAAGCATTAATGACTAAAATCGCATTTTTTACTTCATAAGCAGCGCCACTGCCAAGGAAATAATCTTTGCCAAGATAATGAAACTTCGTTGCAGTAAGTGACTTATGTAATATTTCATAAGAAAAATTAGTGCTTATCACCTCCGCGTTTTTCCGCTTGGCAACATCCTCTATTATTGAAAGGGCGCTATCTTTAATATCGCCAATTAAAAGCGGAGTATCGCTTTTGATAATTCCGGCTTTATGACGGGCAATATCTTCAATTGTTGGTCCGATTTCATTTATATGATCAAGGCCAACGTTCGTAATAATACTTAAAATTGGGGAAACAATATTGGTGGCGTCTTTAAGACCGCCTAGGCCAACTTCAACAACGACAAAATCGACATTTTTCTCTGAGAAATAAAGAAAAGAAATAAAAGTCATTATTTCAAATGACGATAATTCAAATGTTTTAAAATCGTTATCAAAACGATGCATTTTACCTAAGATAAATTCGTCTGGTATTTCGACACCGTTAATAGTGGCAAGTTCATTAATTTTTAAATAGTGCGGTGAGGTAAAGAGTCCGACTTGATACCCACTTTTTTCTAAAGAAAGAGCAAGGTAACGAGCACTACTTCCTTTGCCGTTAGTGCCGGTAATATGAATAGTACGGGGTAGCACTGGCATTCCGACCTTTTCAATAAACGACAAAAAAGCCGAATCATCATAACGGGTGGGGGCACTATCTAAGTATTTTTTAATTTCTTTATTAGTCATGGTCATCACTACCGCGACGTTTGGCTTTTTGCATCGCGATATCATCTTCACGGGCTTTTATTGTTTCACGTTTATCGTAATGCTTCTTACCTTTACCTAAGGCAATTGCTACTTTAACTCGCCCGCGTACAAAATACATCTTTGTTGGGACAACCGTCATTTGCGCAATTTGCGCTTCAAGGGCATATTTTTTTATTTCCTTTTTATGCATCAAAAGTTTACGACTGCGCCGCGGTTCGTGGTTAAAGATATTACCAAAAGCATAAGGAGCGATATGAAGTCCTTCTAAGAAAGCTTCCCCGTTACGAAACGAGACAAAAGTATCTTTTAGACTTGTTCCACTTTGGCGAATTGATTTAATTTCCGTCCCTGTTAAAACAATCCCAACTTCTAAAAAGTCACTTAAAAAGTAATCATAATTTGCTTTACGATTTTCAGTAATTACGGGATTAATTTCTTTCTTCTTCGCCATTTGCTATTCCTATTTAAGGAAGTTTAACACATCTTGATAAACTTCGCTCTTATTTGTTTCATTTAATATTTCATGCCGCATATGTGGATAGATTTTTAGTTTTGCGTTTTTAAACCCAAGTTTTTCATAAAAACGGTGGAGTTTAACGACTCCTTTTCCGTGTCCGCCGACGGGATCATCTTGACCAGCAATGAAAAAGATTGGTAAATCTTTACTAATCGCATCAAGGGCTTTCTTTTTATATAAATTACTGGTTCCTTTTAGGAGTTCTTTATAAAACCCTTTGCTTGAAGGTCCGCCATCCAGGGGATTAGCAATAAAGGCATCAACATTCTCTGGGTTATAACTAAGCCAGTCGGCCGGCGTTCGGGCATTTTTAACACTTTTGGCATAGGCACCTATGGAAAGTGAAGCTAAAAACTTACTTTCTTTATTTTGATTGTTTTTAGTAACGGTTAAATATGCTAAAACTTTCCCTAAACCAAATAAGACACTTGGACCATTGGAGCCGACAATGACGGCTTTATCTACAAGACCTGGGAATTTTTGGAGGAAGCGTTGACTTTGGAATGAACCCATTGAATGGCCAAGAATATATAAGGGTTTTCCGTCCTTTTTAATTTCACTAGCAATTTGCCCTAAATGATCGACAAATAATTCAAAGGCTCCATCTGGGACTTCTTGTTTAGGCATTCCCCCATATGTGACATTTTCCCCTTGACCATAGTAATCAACAGCATAAACATCAAAGCCTTCTTTGTTCATAAAGAAAGCAAAGTCTTGGTAACGAAAGGCGTGTTCTTCCATTCCGGTGACAATTAAAAGATTGGCCTCGGTTTGAAATGATGGCCAATGGGCACCATATAAGGTGAGAAAACTTGAAATTTCATACTCTTTTACATATTTATCCATGCTCTGTCTCCTTCTATTAATTCTACCACCAAATTACCGTCCAAAAAATAAATAGATGTAAAAAATAGCGTATATTGTAGTAAAACTACAAAAAACCCTCTGTTTGTAGAGGGTATTTGCTATTTATTTTTGTTTCTTTTCGTATAAGAAGGCATGACGACACGCTTCTTTAATTGTATACTGCGGCGAAAATCCGAGTTCAATATGGGCTTTTTCAATGTCGGCATAACTTGTGGCGATATCCCCATCACGACGTGGACCAATGACATAAGGAATCTTAATTTTATTAGCCTTTTCATAGGCATGAATTAATTCTAAAACACTAGTTCCTTTGCCAGTTCCAAGGTTGTAATAGTTATATGCTTTATCAAAGGAAAATGCTTTAAGCGCTAAAAGGTGACCATGGGCAAGATCAACGACGTGAACATAATCTCGAACCCCGGTGCCGTCCACTGTATCATAGTTATCGCCATGAACGCTTAAATATTCTAATTTACCGTTTGCAACCTTACTAATATATGGCATTAAGTTATTTGGAATATCGCTTGGTGATTCACCTAATAATTTTGAAGGGTGGGCGCCAATTGGATTAAAATAACGAAGACTTACGGCTTTAAATCCGGGATTAGCACTGACAAAGTCTTGGAGAATTTGTTCAATGAATAATTTCGTGGTTGCGTAAGGATTTGTGGTATGACCAAGGGGGTCTTCTTCTTTAATCGGCATCACTTCTGGAGTGCCATATACTGTGGCGCTACTTGAGAATAATATATTTTTTACATCATATTCAACCATAAGTTCGAGGAGCGTTAATGTTGAATCTAAGTTATTTCTGTAATAAAGAAGCGGTTTTTGCACACTTTCGCCAACTGCCTTTAAACCGGCAAAGTGAATGACAGCGTCAAACTTATGTTCATTAAAAACTTTAGCGAGCGCTTTTTTGTTTTCGACGTCAACTTTATAAAAAAGCGGACGTACTTTCGTAATCCGTTTGATCTTCCCAATGACATCTTTATTTGAGTTAACAAGGTTATCAACAATGACAACTTCATGACCAGCATTAATTAATTCGACAACGGTATGGGAACCAATAAAGCCCGTTCCGCCTGTAACTAATATTTTCATTACTCTGTACCTACTTTTCTTCCTAATTCAATTGCTTGTTGTAATGCTTCATTCCCTTCAATATCGCCCCGTTCATGGACACCCGGAACTGTTAAAATTTCAAATTCAGGAATTTCAAGTTGTTTGACTAGTTCTTTAAATTCATGGGTAATACCAACGAAGGTATCTTCATCATTATCACGGGCAACGGCAAGTAAGATTGCTTTGGTAAATTTTAAATTTCTTTTCCGTTGCGGGACAAGATAAGCGTATAAGTTATCGATAAATAATTTTATCGCACCGGAAAATCCCCCAAAATAGACTGGAGAACAAAGTACTAAAACATCAGAGACATGGATGTATGGCGCAAGCACGTTAAAATCATCTTCAAGGAGACTTGGTTTTCCCTTTCGCCATGCATTTTCTTTATCGCGAAATGGTGAAAAATTACGATTTGAGGCTTCGACCTTTTGAATAGCGTTGCCGCCTTGGCGGGCGCCTTTAATGAAAGCATTTGCAAGAAAGGCCGAGTTTCCGGTTTTCCTTACGCTTCCTGTAACAATTAGAATATTTTTTGCCATACTTCCTCCATATACTATTATAACACACCAAATGTCCGATTTGTCTTAAAATCGCACTTTTTCTTACATTCTACCAGCCATTTTGATGTATTTTCTCAATATTAACGGCTTCGTTGGCCCCTTTGTATTCCCCTTTAATTCCAAAAGCAATCATCCCGTATAAGGTGAAATTACTAGGTACACCAAGGAAGTTTAAGATCTTCTTATTATGTTCGTCATTCCGCGTTGCAATCCAAAATCCGCCAAGATTTTCATAACTATCAATCGCTAAAAGCATGCTGAATAAAAGCGCGCTACTATTGCTTAAGGCGTTATAGACATTAGGTTCTTTTTCGTCATCATTTAAGATTAAAATTAAGTTTGAAGCATTCTCAAATTGACCACCTTTTTGATGTAAAACACTAAGTTCTTTGATTTTGGCTAGATCATTAACAAACACAACATGTTGTGGTCGTCGATTTCCGGCTGATGGACTAATTAAGGCAACATTAAGTATTTCATTAACAACTTCTTGACTAACTGGTTTCTTCTTAAACTTCCGAATACTTCTTCTTTTATATAAAGCATTTAAGATTGGGTTTTCTTTGATTACTTCAGTTTTTTGCGAGAATTTATTAATAAAATCACTTAATAAATCTTTCCGCGTAACAATGCCAATAAAGTAATTTCGGTCATCAAGAATGGGAATAAAGTTTTGACCAAGTGAAGTTTTAATTAAATCTTCCATCGAGGCATTGATGGTGACTGGTGCATAATCACGATTTCTTCGAACGGCTCTTAATTTCCGGGTACTTGCAAATTCAAGACCGTTTTCTTCTAAATACCAAAGCAAATCACCTTCGGTAATTGTCCCTACATAATAACCATCTTTATCGAGTAAAGGCACGCTATTATATCGGACAATTTTTAATATTGTGAGTGCCTCCGCAATCGTCAAATTAGTCGTTAAAAACCTCACATCTTTTTTGGGAGTAAGTAGCATTAGTATATTCATGGCGCCCTCTTTCTTTACTATTATTATAACTTATCTTCGTTTTGGATGGTAAAAAACAAATATGTATAGTATGATAATATTAATTATGGAGTAGACCACAAAAGGAGAAATTATGGCCATTTTTATTCGTGATAGCTATGACGAAATGTCAAGAGCTGCTGCTAAACAAATTGCAAAACAAATCAAAGAAAAACCAAATTCAGTTATCGGCCTCGCCACTGGATTTACCCCGATCGGCACATACCGGGAGTTAATTAGAATGCACAAAGAAGAAGGCTTAAGTTTTAAAGATGTAACCGCCTTTACTTTATATGAATTTTTAGGTGAAGGATTCGATGTAATCAAGCCATATGGTCTTGATAAATCAAGTGCCCGTTATATGCATGAAGAATTTTTTAAACACATTGATATTCAAAAGAAAAACATTCATTACTTCAATGGATTCACTAGTAATCCAAGCAAAACATGTAATGAATACGAAAAGAAAATCCGCGATGCCGGCGGTATTGATATTCAATTACTAGGGATTGGCCGTGATGGACATTGGGGCTATAATGAACCTGGTTCAAGCCTTGGCAGCCGCAGCCATGTCGTGGCTTTAACTAAACAAACAATTGATGATAATTATGAAGACTTCTATCGGAAAGTGGGTCTTACCAAAGATGAAATGCCCCATTTTGCCTTAACGATGGGGGTTGGCACCATTCTTGATGCCCGTAAATTAATTTTAATCGCCAGTGGCGTCAAAAAAGCCGATGTCATTAGACAAGCATTAGAAGGTCCTGTTACCGCGCAAATTACTTCAAGTGCGATTCAACTTTATTCTGGTGAAGCAACGATTATTTTAGATAATGAAGCCGCAAGTTTATTATCAAATATTGAACATATTAAACATACCGAAGAAATGTCCAAAAAATACGGCTTCCGCGCTGAATAATTAATTCAAAAAACTTAAGAAAAACGCTGAACTTAATCAGCGTTTTTTATTATTTCTTTTCCGTGTCCCCGCTTGTGGGCAAGTTTATTTAAATATAAGAAAGGAAGAATTACGGTAAATGATGCCATAATCCCTTCACTCTTGAATAATAATAACGATAATGATTCAAATTGACTCCGCACTAAGAAGATTAAAAGACTTACAAAAGTAAAAAACGCCAAAGCCTTATTGGCCTTTCTTCTTCTAATCAAAATAAAGAGGATAACAAAGAACATCGAAACATAGGCAATAAAGCCTAGTAATCCAAAGGTATGAAAGACTTCTACAAAGCCATTATGATAGTCACCAAGTCCCATGCTATTGGGGCGCCCTAATTCTTGATCAATGCGCATTTGATAAAAGTAACGGGAAATATGGGGACCGTCCCCTATTAAAAAGGTAACCGGGGATGCGACAATAAGACTAAAGGCATAGGTCCAAAGACCAACTCTTGACGCAAATGTTTTACCAGCCTCTTCTAATACTTGGGTTGTTATCGCTTTTTTCAAAAAGTCACCAAATAATGTTTCTTGAAGCGTCGGAATAACGCGGAAGAAAATAACTGTCACGATAAAGGAAGAACTAAGAACGGTGAGAACGGTAAGTCGCTTGTATTGTTTTTTCTTGGCCATCCACCATAAGTTCCGGTAGAAAACAAAGATAAAAAGTAACAATGATAACGCAATATTAGTTTTTGAAAAGGTGAGGAAAATACCAAACATAAGCGGGATTTGCAGCAAAAAGTAAATAATACGACGTTTATTCTTAATTGTTAAATAGTAAAGAAAAACCGCCATTACTTGTGAACTAAGCAGAAAAGAAGCATACGGATTTCGATTATTAAAGAAACTTGTTGGCACATCGGAAAAACTTGCGTAGCCCCCCGAAACAAGATCAACAATTACATCCCATTCAGTTATAAAACTATATACGATTGCTCCAATTGACACTAAAACAATCACAGCAATAAAAAACTTTGTGATTGATAAAAAGTGCTTATGATTAGGGAGGGCAATAACAATAAAATAGAAAAAGGCAATATTCACGGCTAAGGTAAGAATGGCGGTTATTCTTTTCCCGGGCGCCAAGGTAAGTATTACGTCATTTATCGTGCCATCAAAGAATTTGACTGGAAGTGTTCTTATTTCCGGAATGGTTAATATATTGATAGTCATTACGATAAAGAAAACAATGAGAATTGTAATAATAATAACCCCGTTAACACTAAGCCTAATTCTTCGGACAAAGTATATGCTAAAACTGCTGATCAGGGTAACAATCATCGTGGCAATAATCGTTTGATTTGGTAACGAAATTGGACCAAAATAATAACCTGGCGTTACTTTAGTAATGATTGATTGTTCCAAGAAAAAGAAGGTCAAAGTCACAATTAGAATCGTCATGAAAAAGAAACTAAAAATCGATATTGCCTTTTTTAACTTGTTCATTCTTTAATTATACCTAAAAAAGAGCAAATACATGCAAATACTGGATAAAATTACTAAAATTTACCAATATTCTTCAAAACAAGATTGTAAAAAAGTCTCTAATAATTGTTTATTTATATACTAAATATATTTATTTATATTATTATTTTTCGCGTATCTTCTAAGATAATAAGTTACCAATCGACAACGTCGGGGTTACTAGCCCTACCCGCTTTTCCCTTTAAATTATCAATAGCGATAATATCTTCTTTACTTAAGGAAAAATCAAAGATATCAATATTTTCCTTTATCCGACTTGGGGTGACTGATTTTGGTAAAGGATTATACCCGTGTTCTAAACTCCATCTTAACGCAACCTGCGCCGGGGTCTTATTGTATTTTTGGGCAAGGTCATTAAGGAGTTCTTGACTGAATAGTTTCCCGGTGCCAAGCGGTGAATAGGCAGTCGTTAAGATATTGTGTAACTCATTATACTTTACGGCTTCTTCTTGCATATCACTCGGGCTAATTAGTATTTGATTAATAACGGGTTTTACTTTCGCCGTCTTCAATAAAGCCTCTAAATGATGAGGCATAAAATTAGAAACGCCAAGTGCCTTAATTTTGCCTTCTTGGTAGGCTTCTTCTAAAGCACGCCATACTTCTTTATTCCGTTTTTCATAATTTGGTCGGAAGATATTACTATTTGGCCAGTGAATTAAAAAGAGATCAACGTAATCGAGTCCTAAACGTTTTAAACTGGCATCAATCGCCACCTTTGCGTCTTCATAGGTAACATGCTTGTTCCAAATTTTTGTGGTGACAAAAAGTTTTTCGCGGGGAATGCCGCTATCTTTGATGGCGCGACCTACACTTTCTTCATTGCGATATACTTCGGCAGTGTCAATATGAATATAGCCGGCTTTTAATGCTTCGCGCACACTATTATAAGCTTCTTCTCCATCCTTTACTTGCCATGTTCCAAAGCCAATTACTGGCATTTTGTGCCCATCACTTAATAGATAAACACTATTTTTATTTAGACTTTTAGGATCAACTCTAAACTTTGATATAAACATTATTTTTGCCTCCTCTTTGTATTTATTATAACCCATGTAAAGTTGAATAAAATGGTTGTTACTATAATAAATATCGATCTTTACTTGGGACATTATCCCCTAAAATAATTCATCCGAAATTAGTAAATATCATTTCAAATAATATTTTATATAATTTTAATATTAAATAATTTAGAGAAGAGTAAAATTAAATTGTCAGTAAATAAGGAGAAAAATAATGACAATTAACAAGAAAATTTTATTATTTCCATTGCTGGGTCTTCTTCTCACGGGAATCAAACTTTCTACTTCAAAAGATCATATAAAAGTAGATGCCGCTACACCGATGCCGACGAATATCAATATGACGAATTCTACGGACGCCGAGGTAAGCACTTATTATGCGGGTGTAAACGGGAAAAGCGGTGATGCTTTACTTGGTTTTCTTTATACTAAAATTAAAGATCATAATGAATATGATTACGAGAATAATACCCACCGCTTTATTTATAAAATTATTGATCGGAACTGGGATTTAGACGCGATTGATACCGAGTCAAAAGCAAATACTACAAACTTTGATTACACAAATGACAATGGTTTTATCCATAAATTATATGCAGATTATAACGATGACATTAATACTGCTGACCGTTTTAAAAATGTTGGCGCTACTCGCGTCAGTTTTGATAAAGAACATATCTGGGCGCAATCTTTAGGAAACTTTGGCCGAACTGGTGGCGCTGGAAGCGACTTCCATGCCTTATGGCCAAGTGATGTCAAAGGTAATCAACAAGGTCACAGTAACTATAGTTTTGGCATCCCACAAACCGGAATTACTTCTTATAATAACGATTACGGAACATATGTTGGCAGAAATGGTTACATTGCCGGTTCTCCAAATAAAGTGTTCGAACCACTTGATCAATATAAAGGTGATGTTGCTCGGGCCATGTTTTATATGCCCGCCCGTTACTATCAATACGTTGATACCCTTCATCCAAAACTTGAATTAGTGAATTCTTCGCCTGACGCTCATACCGCAAGTACTTCAGTAACCGGTAAGGCTGGTATTCTCGATACGCTGCTTGCTTGGCATGAACTCGATCCAGTTGATGATTATGAAATTAAACGAAATAACTTAATCGCTAACAACTACCAAATGAATCGTAATCCGTTTATTGATTATCCACAATGGGCACGGATTGCTTATGATCCAAGTTATAGTGGTACTGGGGCGACTAATGCACTTGAAACATCAAGTGTTGGCACCGGAAACACCCCAGTTGATAACGCAAACTTGCTAAGTATTGATCTTATTACAACGAGTGTTAAAAAAACTTATTCTCTGAATGAAACATTTACAAGTGCTGGCCTTATCGTAAACGGCACTTATGATAATGGTATAACCCAAAGAGTTGATAACTATAGTGTTAGCTTGACCGAAGGCACTTTTTTAACAACAATTGGCTCCCAAAACATTACGATTAGTGTTACGCATAGAGGTCAGACGAAAACCGCAACTTATCAAATAAATGTCTATGAAAACTTTACAAAAGAATTGACATCAATTAGTGTTTCTAGTTACGAACCAACTGTAAAATTTAAAGATACTTATAATACCGAAAGTGTTAAAATCACCGCTTATTATAATGACTCAACTTCTAGTGATGTTACTAGTTCAGCAATTATTAGATATCCAAATAGTAGTGAACTTGGCACCCAATCTTTAAGAGTTGATTATACCGAAAATGCAATCAGTAAAACTATTTATTACGATGTTAAGGTCACAAATAATGGCGTTATTGTTGGCGAAGTCCCGGTATATACTACTGATTTGTTTTTCTCTGAATACGTTGAAGGCTCGAGTAATAATAAATATATAGAAATCTATAACGGCACCGGCCGGTCGGTTGATTTATCAGATTACAACATCCTTCTTTTTGCAAATGGGGCTACGACTGCAACTGCTACAAATAATCTTTCTGGTACCCTTAATCACGGTAGTGTAGCGGTATATAAAAATAGTGCGGCGGTCTTAACCCTTCCTGCTGGTGTTACTGCAACGGTGGCAAGTGCTATAAATTTCAACGGTGATGATGCGTTGGCGTTACAAAAAATAAGTACCGGAAATTATGTCGATATCTTCGGAAAAATAGGCGAAGACCCTGGTACAAACTGGTTAACAAATGGGGTAAAAACCGTTGATGCAACTTTAGTAAGAAAATCAACAGTTACCCATGGGGTCACCACAAATCCTGATGTGTTTGATCCTTCACTTGAATGGGAAATGTCTGTAATTGACACTTCTGCAAATCTTGGAAGTCATAATATGAGCGTGACAACAATAAAGATTAGTGCCCTCGAACAAGCAAATGCTTTTGCTCTCTACTTCTTAGCTTCAACCGCCGCCGCGTGTGATGACGGCAATGGCGGAATTTTAGCAACAGACGGTACATGGGCAAAATTAAGTGAAGAATATGCTTATATGGCGAGTGACACAAAATTGATTTATAAAAATAGTGTGCAAAATGCGGAAGGCACCAATATAGAACATGCAAAAGCAAGGTATTTTCTATTAATTAACCGCTATTCTGCACTAAATAATGACAATTTCATGGTCGATAATAACAATACACCAATCTTTAGTGGTTATCTACAAGTGACCACTTCTACTAATAATCGAAACTTTGCCATCATTATTCTGGGGTTATTAGGAACATTGCTCATATTCCCAATCATCCGTAAAAAGTATAAAAATCAATAAATTTATTTATAACGCTCTAAATTTTCAAATAACATTTAATGTTATTAGACAGTTTCATTTTTGTTATACTTAAAAAGATGAAACACAAAAATAAATATTTATTCAATAAATCCATGCCCTTAATCGTATTTATAGTGAGGAGCATATATGCGTGACACAAATGTGGAGCGTATCATTCTTCTCCTTGGCCATCTGAAAAAGGGCGAGATGGATTTCTTCGACGAGTTTTACTCCCTCACAAAATATCAAATATACTACTCCATCCTCGCCCTTGCCAAGAATAATGAACTCGCCGAAGACATCTTAGCGGAGACATATATTAAGTTTCTTGAAAAACTTGATGCAATCAACGCAAAAAAGAATCCCCTTGGCTATCTCTTAATTACCGCCCGGAACTTAACGCTTGATTACTTCAAGAAAGAAAATCGTGTATCTTACATTGAAGATTATACGACTGAAGAAGAAATTGGCGCCAGCGTATCTGATGAATATGATGATAGTGACCGACTTCTCCTCCGGATGCAAGAAATCTTGAATGAAACAGAATATGAAGTTGTTGTTCTTTATATTCTTAGTGAAATGACGCATAAAGAAATTGCCAAACAACTTAAAAAACCTCTAGGTACGATTACTTGGACATACAGTAACGCCATCAAAAAACTACAGAAAGGACTTAGCGATTATGACCCACAACGATGACAAAGACATCAAAAAGTTTATTAGCGAAAATGTGGAAAAACCGGAAATTAAATTAACTTCGCAACAAATTATTGCTAGGTTCAATGAACGTCAGGTGACTAAACCCGTTAAAAGATCAATTTTTGCAATGCCGCAATTTAAACTTGGTTTAGGTTTCTTAACCATTGCTCTTTTAGTAGGAACAACCGTTTACTTAACAAGAGACGTTATTGTTCCTCCAGTCATAAGCAGCGAAGATCCGCCAATTCTAGTTAAAGAAGGTAATAAAATTCCCGGTGGCAAAGAAGGCGAATTTCTCTTTATGTCTTCTTCAGCAATCGTCTATGCTCCAAGTGAAAGTGTCGCAATTACCCCACAAATAAGTGCCCGTCTTGATTTTTCGCCAACTGCAGCAATTGATAATCAAGTTGAACTCGAAGCCACCCTTGATCAAACTTTACCGCTTGTAACCGATTACTATGAATCAACCCGTGGTTTTAACTTCCAAAAAAACCAAGGATCTTATAATGGAACTTACGGTACATACACACGCGAATACATTATTAATGAAAATACCCGCCTAATTGCTAACGTTGAACTTGAAGTTGACGATACAGAAACGGAAACGGAAATTGATGGCGAAATCATTATGAATGATAAGACGTATCGCTTTGAAGGGGAAACGGAAGTCGATATTACTGATAATGAAACCGATATTAGTCTTAAAATCTACTACACCGAAAATTCATACTTAGAAATTAATAGTGAAAATGAAGGCAATGAACAAACCTTCAAATATAAATTAACCCTTGATGGTAACGAAGCCTTCTATGCGGAAATGGAAAGTTACAATATGAAAGGGAATACAACACGCTTCATCGATACCAATGTAAAGCGTAACAACATTGACTACTACTTCCATATTGAAAGAAGGATGTCGCACTTCGTTGTCTATTATAATAATTATATGATTACGGCCACACTAGGCACGGATCATAAGTTCACCTACGACTACAAATTAAAATAGTGAAAAAGAAAATTCACTATTTTTTTTATAATTCCAATAAAATGTCTTTCTCAATCGTATTTATGGTGTAAGGAAAAATCACAGGAGGAACAAATTATGAAAAAAACCTTAACATTGACTCTCGCGCTTGGAGCAGGCTTAACGCTCATCGGTTGTAAACCAGCCACAAGTGTATTATCCGTAATAAAACAAGATACCGTAGCCCTTCAAGCTACTACAGCCTTAACCCTTGCTGATGGCTTTAAAGCCTCACCAACAATGTCCGCCCTTAGAAAACATATGCTTAATGAAGTA
>CALAWM010000178.1 GCA_937895315.1 uncultured Caryophanales bacterium
AAAAGCATTAAATTATAAAGTTAACGATGTGTATGCGACCGCTAATGAGATTAATGCGACCGCCTCAATGACAAGTGGGGTTCCCTTATCCTTATCCTATAACGCTAATGGGGTTGATGGCTATAACTATGTTTTGAAAAATGCCAGTAATGAAGTTATTTCCGCGACTACTCCATTCCCAAGTGTTGGTAAATATTACATCACTATCTCTTACAAAGTATATGCACCAATTACCATTGAATTAACGGTCAGTGTCGCTCCGACAATTACGTTAACTTCATTAAGTGCCGTTGATGCCAAAACAACATATAATATCGGAGAAATTTACGATGATGTTAATGAATTAGTTGTCACCGCTACCTATAGTGATAACTCAAAGAATATTATAAATTATGATCCAACTGGGGCTAATGGTTATACCATTTATGCCTTAGATCCTAACGCTGATGATTTTTATACAGCAAATCCTTTTAGTGTTCCTGGCGACTATGTATTAACAGTTACATATCAAGGAATAGAAAGTAATGATGTTGACTTCAAAGTCTTAAGTCCTGCTGGGGAAGTAAATGAAGCCACCATTAATGTTTTAACTAATACTGTGGCGGATAGTACTGCTATTAATGATCCTCAACTTTATTTAAGTGCTTCAGGCGTAACAATAAGTGGAGCAACTGCTTCTAACGTTTACGGGGGAGCCGGTGCCGCAAAATTACGTTTTAGTTCAAGTAAAAATAGCGGATCATTAACGATTAATTTCGCAAATAACGTCTTAATTACAAGTGTCGCCCTTAATGTTAGTGAATATAATACTAGCGACACAATTAATATTCAAGTCGCCACAAGTGCGAACACCAATGGCCAAAATATGACATTAAGTACGGAAAGCGCCACTTTAACTTATGATGCCTTTAATAGTGACACAACTCCATCAAGCAGTATTACAATTAGTAGTCCTTCAGGTAATCGCTTCTTCTTATATGGCATTACTTTAGGGATTGGTCCAGTTGGTCCTGCCCTTTTAACTGGTGTCTCTCTTAAAACAGCAACCGAAATTGCCCCAGGCGGCGTTGAAACTTTAATTCCGACTTTCACCCCAAGTAACGTTAACCCGTTACCAACATTATCATGGACTAGCGATAATCCAAATATTGCCAAAGTCACGGATGGTAAAGTCACGGGTGTTGCTTTAGGGACGACGACCATTAGAGTTAGTGCCACCCAAGGTGACCTTACTTTTAATGCGTCAACGAGCGTTACTGTTAGTGTTGCTACAAATTACACCACCAAAACTATGGTTCATGATTATCAAGATTATATGGACTATAACTACTATAATAACGTTGATTCAAGTCCATCAAAAGGTAATGTTAATTTCTTAGTAATTCCGGTGGAACTTCAAGGTTATCCGATGAGTGAAGCAACCCGTACCCGAATTGAAAAAGCATATTTTGGCACCGAAAGTGATACCGGCTGGCATAGTGTTAAGTCCTTCTACGAAGAAGAATCAAATGACCGCCTTAATATTAGCGGAACGGTTGCCCCAATCTATAAAACAACATACGGTAATACCATTACTGAAGCGCAAACGACCACGTTAGTAACGACCGCCACGAACTGGTATATCTCTAATTACAGCACCAATAGCGGAAAAGAGTTTGACGCGGACAGTGATGGTTATATTGATAGTGTTATTCTTGTTTATAGTGCGCCAAATAATGCCAATAATAATGATAATTTATGGGCATATTGCTTCTGGACTGATAATGCTAGAAGTACAACTGCGCCAACTGCTAAAACCTTCTTTTGGGCGTCATATGACTTTATGGATGAATCACCAAACGCAACGATTGATGCCCATACTTATATTCATGAAACCGGCCACTTATTAGGACTTGATGACTATTATAATTATGACCGTGCCAGTAGTTACGGCGCCGCCGGTGGCTTTAATATGCAAGACTTTAATGTTGGCGAACATGATCCTTATTCCCGTGTTGCTTTAGGGTGGATTGATCCAATTGTCCCAACCGGAAATACAACCTTAACCATTACTCCCGGACAAGCAATTATTCTTTCTCCTAATGACTTAAGCGCTTCTTCACCGTTTGATGAATATTTAATTCTTGATGTTTACTCACCAACCGGCTTAAATGAATTTGATGCGACCTATAAATATGGCGGGAATTCATCAATGTATCCGAAAGGTCCAAATGTAACCGGCATTAGAGTGTGGCACGTTGATGCGCGCTTGATGCGTAACTATACGACTAGTGGTGCACCAACCCTAACTTCAACCATCACCGCCGGAAATAAATATACTCATGCAATGAGCAATTCGACCGATAGTGTTTATGGATCAAAATATTCAAGTTACCGGGATTATAAGTTATTACATCTCTTACAAGAAGGGGGCACGAATACTTATAAAACAGGGGGACAATTTAGCGCAAGTGACGTGTGGGTGACTGGTGATACCTTCTCAATGGCAAGTTATGCTTCTTTCTTCGTAAATAGCGGAAGACTTAATAGTAATTTAATCCTTCCTTATTCCTTTGAAGTTGCCGCCATTAACGGCACGAGTGTAACAATATCGATTACGAAAAGTTAGATAAAATCTATACATTATGAATACAAAAAATGCCTTAAATTTAATTAAGGTATTTCTTTTTTATTTGAGAATTAATTTATTTATTCTTCAACTTCATCTTCAGCGACAACTTCGACATTTCGTTTATCTTTGTTAAAGATTTCCGTGTCGAGTTCCCCTTCGCTTTTGGCGGTTAAGGTTGCGCTGACCATTGCTCCGGTGACGTTAATGGCGGTGCGGCCCATATCAATTAAAGCGTCAACACCGATAACAAGGGCAATTCCTTCAATTGGTAAGCCAACACTTGCTAAAACAACGGTCGCGGCAATGGAAGCAATACCGGGTACCCCAGCAATGCCGATTGAGGCAATCGTCGTTGTTAATATAATTAATAAATAGTCACTAAAGACGAGATTAATGCCAAAGGCATTCGCCGTAAAGATAGCAACCATCGCTGGGAAAATACCGCCACAGGCGTTCATGCCAATATTCGCACCAATTGGTCCGACAAAACTTGCAATTCGTTCACTAACCCCAACCCGGTCGGTTAAGGTTTTGACGGTGACCGGTAAAGTGCCGTAACTACTTTGCGTCGTAAATGCGACGACTTGGGCAGGGAAGACATTTTTGACCCATTTAAAAGGGTTTAAACGTCCGACAACGGTAATTAAACTGAGTTGAATAAAGACAAAGTGGAGAATCATGACTCCATACATTAAGCCAATATAGATTGCTAAAGTTTTAAGGGTATTAAAGTGAACTGATACCAAAAAGTTGTACTTTATTATAATACAAGTATATGCAGGATCATCTGATGAAGGATAAAAAGAAAAAGAATAGACTATGGAGCGGAGAATTCAAGTTAAAGGTGGTTTTAGACATCATTGAAAACGAACTCTCATACAGCCAAGCAGCGCGTAAATATGATATGTATTTATCATCAGGAAGTCTAAATGATACAC
>CALAWM010000179.1 GCA_937895315.1 uncultured Caryophanales bacterium
GGCAATTCAAGGGGCAGTCATTGCTGGGGACGTCAAAGACGTTGTCTTACTTGACGTTACCCCACTTACCCTCGGGATTGAAACGATGGGTGAAGTGTTAACGCCATTAATTACTCGTAATACAACGATTCCAACCACCAAATCCCAAATCTTTAGTACTGCCGCTGATAATCAACCTTCGGTCGACATCGTTGTCTACCAAGGGGAAAGACCAATGGCTCGTGATAATAAATTATTAGGACACTTCCGTCTTGATGGTATAAAACCGGCTAGAAGAGGTCAACCACGGATTGAAGTAACCTTTGATATCGACGTCAACGGCATTGTTAAAGTCACTGCCAAAGACTTAGATACGCAAAAAGAACAACATATCACCATTAGTAATAGCAGTGGCTTAAGTAAGGAAGAAATTGACCGGATGGTTAAAGACGCCGAAGCTCACAAAGAAGCCGATGAAAAACGGAAGAAAAATGTTGAACTTAAAAACAAAGCTGAACAATATATTAATGATATTGAACAAAGCATGAGTGAAAAAGGCGAAAGTTTAGATGCTTCACAAAAAGAAGCAAGTGAAAAACTTTTAAGTGAACTCAAAGAAGCCTTAGAAAAAGAAGATTACGACACCCTTGAAAAACGAATCACCGAACTTGAACAAATGGCGCAAATGATGCAAAATATGCAAGGACCACAAAGTGGAGAACCCGCAAAAGATACCAGTGAAACGACCGGTGACGATGTCATTGATGCTGACTTCACTGACAAAAAAGACTAATTAAAGATTAAATTTACTTATGAAACCCCGTACCCGCGGGGTTTCAACTTGTATATAAGGAGGAACCATGGCCAAACGTGATTATTATGAAGTGCTTGGGTTAAATAAAAGTGCAACCAAAGATGAAATAAAAAGTGCTTACCGTAAATTAGCGAAAAAATATCACCCTGACGTCAATAAAGAACCGGGGGCCGAAGATAAGTTTAAAGAAGTTCAAGAAGCCTATGATGTGCTTTTTGATGACCAAAAACGCGCTACTTATGACCAATTTGGTCACGCCGCTTTTGATCAAGCGGGCGGGGGCGGTAATCCCTTTAGTGGTGGCTTTGGTGGTTTTGGTGATGTTGACCTTGGCGATATTTTCCAAAGTTTCTTTGGCGGTGGTTCAAGAAGATCAAGTAGTCAAACCGGTCCGGTACGCGGCAATGATGTCTTAACTAGAGTTCGAATTGACTTTATGGATGCCATTAATGGGACGAAAATTCAATTTAATCATACTTACGATAAACCGTGTCCAACTTGTAACGGACTAGGGGCTGAAAATAAAAGTGATATTCATACCTGTTCCAAATGTAACGGAAGTGGTGTTGAAACCTTTATTCAAGATAGTATCTTTGGTCGTGTCCAATCGCAACGCTCATGTAGCCAATGCGGCGGACGTGGCAAAACCATTAGTAACCCATGTAAAACATGTTCAGGATCAGGATACACCTCTACCAAAGAAAAAATTGATGTCACAATCCCAAGTGGCATTGGTGAAGGGCAAAAAATCCGCGTCCATGGCAAAGGGGAACGGGGAGTTAATGGCGGACCAAATGGCGACTTATTCGTTGAAATTCGCATTAAAGAACATAATTCCTTCAAACGTGATGGTAACAACATTTACTTAACGATTCCGATTAGTTTTGTCGATGCTACGCTTGGTATTACCCTTGATGTTCCAACCGTTTATGGTGTGGTTGAGGTTAAAATCCCCGCGGGCACCCAACCTGGCGCAGTCTTACGGCTAAGCGGCAAAGGGGTAAAAGATGTCCGTGGTAACATTGGCGATCAATATTTAGAAGTTGAAGTTAAAACACCAACCAATCTTAGTAAAGCGCAAAAAGAAGCGCTCGAAAAGTATTTAGAAGCAGAGCCGAAAAAAGAATCATTCTTTGAAAAATTCAAAGCAAAATTCAAACGTTAATAATGAGGGTAAGGAAACTTACCCTTTTTTCTTTATTCATACCTTAATATGCTAAAATATAACAGGTACATTTATGAGTAATCGTTATTTTGGAAATTTTAGTAACAACACCCTAACGCTTGAAAACGATGATATTTTTCATCTTACGAAAGTTTTACGGATCAAAAAACACGAAACAATCGAAGTTGTCGCTGCGGAAACTTTATTTCTTGCGCAAGTGAAAGACTATAACCCTTTTTGTCTTGAAATTATAAGTCACACACCTTTAATCACTGAAAATAGTCTTAAAACGACATTAATTTACGCTTTACCAAAGGGTGATAAACTTGATTTCGTTTTACAAAAAAGTGTTGAACTCGGCGTTCATTCTTGTCGAAACCGAACGAAGCATAGCGAAAATTACAAAGGATAAGGAAGCCAGTAAATTATTACGTTACCAAAAGATTATTAAAAATGCGGCAATGCAAAGTAAAAGAGATTTTATTCCCCAAGTTCTTGGTCCCATGGCTTTAAAAGATGCCTTACTTTTACCTTCTACCTTAAAACTTATGGCACATGAAAAAGCAACACTGCCTTTTGCAAAGATGCTTTTAGATTTAAAAGAAGAGCCAGCAACCTTAAGTGTCCTTGTCGGTCCTGAGGGCGGCTTTAGTGAAAGTGAAGTAAAACTAGCAGAAGACGCTGGTTATCATATTATTTCCTTTGGCAAAACGATTTTACGAAGTGAAACGGCGCCACTTTATGCCTTAAGTGTTATTAATAACTATAAAGAAGGACTAAAATAATGCGAATATACGATTTATTAATGACTAATCGTCGGCTGCATATCATTGCCCCAAGTCGGGAGAACCTTTTTTATCTTGAATATGAAAGTAAACTTAGTTACACCCCCGATATCATCCCTTTCCTCAATCCTAAAGATGAATTTACCCTTATCCAGGCTAATATTATTATCGAATCGATATTAAATTATGAAAGACTTAGCCGCTATTTTGAAGAACGGAAATCAAAAGATGTTCCATTTAATGTTAAACCATTATTTACCTTCAATGATGTCGCTATTTATTGTCCACTTTTTAGTGTCAGCAACAACTTACTGATTGCAAATGGACTTGGCGATAAATTAACAATTAATCATGATGCGGTTGATTTATTTGAAACGTATAATTTTGCATTATATGAGTCTTCTTTAACAAGTTTAGTGAAAGTTGGCGAAGATATAAATACCCACGCCTATTACCATTATGATTTCCACACCGTCTACATTATTAATGATCAAGGACGACTTGACCAACGAATTAGTCTTTTTGATAAACATCTCAAAAAACCGGATTATCGTAATGTCATTGACCGGCTCCAACCCGTTATTAAAGCCTATTATGAAAACGATCAAATCGGCTTTATCAATGCTTTGGTATATGAAAGACTCATTAGTAATAAACTATTTAATAAATACCTTGCATTCATCAAAAGGAAGAAGAAAAAATGAGTAAAACCTTTGTCAGTGTCACTTTAGGTTGTAAAGTTAATGCCTATGAAGTTGACAGTTTAACGAACGAATTTAAAAAAGCGGGCTATTTACCAGCAATGCCTGGTGAAAAAGTTGAAGTTGCCCTTATTAATACATGTAGTGTGACAAGTAGTGCCGACCAAAAAAGTCGGCAACAAATTCGAAAACTTGCCAAAATGTATCCAGAGGCGATTTTAGTGGTCATGGGCTGCTATTCACAAATTAATGTTGAGTTGGCGAATTCTATCCCGGAGATTGATATTGTCGTCGGCACTAGTAACCGGACGAAAATATTGGAATATATTGAAGAATTCAAAAATACGCAAACGCAAATCATTGCTGTTAACCCATCATCCCGGACTTTTACCTATGAAGAACTTAAAGAAACAA
>CALAWM010000180.1 GCA_937895315.1 uncultured Caryophanales bacterium
GAAGGCGCGGAAGATAACCGTACTTATCGGCATGGCAAATTTTTAAGGCAAAAATGCTATATTTTAGCCGATGAAAATTATAGTCCTTATCATAGTGTCGATAAGTACGGAAACGTTGAGTATAAAATCAAGTGCGCTGGTATGCCAGATAAAGTTAAAGAATCGGTAGGTTGGGACAATATGCAAATTGGAACTACTTTTCATAAATTGCAACACTGTTTAGTAAAAGGAGGTGTTTGCTTGGTTGATATGCCTTATACTTTAGGCAATATTAAGAGGGGACTGAATCAATGATTGTCAAATTCTATAATCACGAATATAAAAAAACTGATTTATTCGGGGATATTTCCCCTTTACTTTCAATGCAAGCGGATGTTAGTATTGTCATGTCCATTAAAAACGTCGGGAAGTCATACCCTGCTATGAAACTATGTAAAAAGGCCACTGAAAGCGGGAAAAATTGCGTATGGCTTAGATGGTGTGATTCTGAAATGACCATTGCGCGGGACGAATTTTTAAGGGATGAAACTTTTAAAGCGGATAAAATGGTTGGTTCTAAGCATGGCATGGTATTAAGGAACGTGAACACTGGATTTAAAATCTATATTTTGGGTGTAAAATATGCCGTGAACTATAAGGGGATTGATATTCCTAATTTGGCATGGATTGTTTACGATGAATATATCCCCGAATATTACGACGTACAAACCAGAAGAACAACCGAATTTGATAAATTTATGATTATTTTAACCGCGTTATGGCGGAAAAATAACCCGCGCGTTCTGCTAATCGGAAATACCATTGACTGGTATAACCCGTATTTGACGGCTTGGAAAATTGTACCGTTTGAAGCGGGAAAAATTAGGGTTTCCCTTTATGATATTCATGTAGAAAGCGACGATACGGAAATTAACAAAACGTTTAAAATTGCCGTGGAAAATATGAAGCCGTCCCCTAAAATGATTGAACGGGTTTTAGCATCGGAAGGGCTTAGGGGGGACAATTCACTCATGCAAAAATACATTGAAAATTACTACAAAAATCAGTATTCTTTAACGGAAAGTTGCGATAACAAAATTAAGTTAGAGCCAATCCAACTTTTAATTCACGGAAATTACTATTCCTACCGGCTAAAGAGCGAAATTATGTACTGGACTAAGTCTACTAAGCGGAACGTTTTAACTTACGTTTGCAACCGTTCGGACATAGGGCCAAATAGCATAATCGTTAAATCGTTCGGACAACATTTAGAGCAAGCCATAAATCTGGGCTTGTCAAAATTCGCGGATGGTTCCGTTTATAACGCCATTATCGACTATTGCGCGGAAG
>CALAWM010000181.1 GCA_937895315.1 uncultured Caryophanales bacterium
ACCAACAACCTACACTAATCCAGTATGGGAACCAGTTTTAGCTGACCCAAGTGTCATCCGCGGTGATGATGGAATTTATTACGCTTACGGTACGCAAGATAACGCCTTATGGGGTGATTATTATGGCGTTCGCTACATCCCAATTTTAAAAAGCCATAACTTAGTCGATTGGGAATATGCTGATGCTGTCTTTAAACCGGCAACAATGCCAACTTGGAATGAAACTTCCGGAGCCGGCTTATGGGCCCCGGATATCGTTAAAATTGGTGATACTTATAATCTTTATTACTCCTTTAGTGCTTGGGGTGATCCAAATCCCGGGATTGGCGTTGCAACAGCCTCCCATCCTTTAGGTCCGTGGACTGATAAAGGAAAAATCTTTACATCCAATGAAATAGGGGTTAAAAACTCGATTGACTCGGCAGTCTTTGTCGACAAAGATGACCGTGTTTATATGATGTGGGGTAGTTTTGTTGGGATCTACGCCGTTGAATTAACGAGTGATGGCTTAAGTCTCAAAGACACTGATATGGCAACTGCCGCGGCTAATAAAACCCTTATTGCCGGCGTCGATAACGGCCAATGGCAAATTGGTAATTATGAAGCGGCCTACATTACTCATGAAAATAATTTCTATTACTTATATTTATCAACCGGGACATGCTGTGAAGGCTTAAATTCGAGTTATGAAGTGCGGGTCGCTCGTAGTGAAAGTATTCTTGGTCCTTATGTCGATAAAGCCGGGAATAATATGACATCTCGCCAAAATATTGGCACGCCTGTCGTTAAAGGTAATGCTGACTTTGTCGGTGTTGGTCATAATTCGGTCGTTAAGGATGATGCCGGCGATGAATGGATCATTTATCACGGATTTGATACCAAGGAACCCGCCCATTACGGCAATACTAATCGTCGCACCCTGCTTATTGACAAATTACAATATGATAATGACCTCTGGCCAAGTGTTGCAGGACTTGGGGCGACCCGTGGCGCAACCCGACCCACAATCAATTAATTTATAAAAAAACTTTGAAAGGAAAAAGTTTATGAAACATACAAAAAGAACACTATTCTTACTTATCGGTGGCCTTTTACTTGTCGGATGCGGCAAAACCCCGGTTAGTGAAGAGCCAAGTATTGATGGTTCAATGCCGGAATTTGAAAATGTACAACTAACCTATGGCAACATGATTACCGGTGCCGACGGAACCGCCATGCGGAAACTCGTGCAAAACTTCAATGCCGAATATGAAGGTAAAATCCAAGTTAGTGAAACCTTCTTACCGGAAACGGATTATTATGAATCCTTAGTCGCGACAATTCCGATGAAACGTAGTTTTGATATCGCGCTGGTCCATAGTTATCGGATTCCATCATTTGCGAATAAAGATTTACTTTATCCGCTTGACTCCCTCATGAGTGCTACAGGACTTGGTATTGAAAAAGAAAATTACATCCCCGCTGTTTATGACGCGATGATGTATGAAGGAAAACAATACGGCGTACCATTAGATGTCCATAGTATCATGCTTTATTACAATAAAGACTTACTTGCAACGCATAATGTTGAAGTACCCACAACAAGGGCCGAATTAGTCGCGGCCGCACAAAAAATGCCCAACACCCAAGCTGGAGGTTATGGTTTACCATTAAGTACGACATGGCCGAGTGAATATATTTTCACCAGTGCTTTATATCAAAATGGGGGAACGGAAATTGATACGTCAACCCATATGCCAGCCTACAATAATGAAGCCGGACTTAAAGCCTTAAAAGTAATGACTGACTTTATCCATGTTGATAAAATTTCGCCACTTAACGTAAACGTTGATGGTGACTTATTAATGTTCCAACAAGGAAAAGCAATGTTCCATATTAATGGCAACTGGATGCTTAATGGCATGATTGATAGCGGTATTAATTTTGGTGTTGCCCCTTTAAGTGACATCTTAGTTGAAACCCCAAATAGTACAAGTAAAAAAGTGGCCGCTCGGAGTCATACCCTTGTTTTACCTCAAGGTCGTAATGATGTAAATAAACAAAAAGCCAGTTTAGTCTTTATTAAATACATTACCGAAAACGCCTATTTATGGGCACAAAGTGGCGGACATATCCCAGCAAGTAACATTGCCAGGGAAAGTGCCGAATATTTAGCCTTACCACATCATCAAACGTATGGTGATGTCAATAATTACACCTTAAACGCTGCTTCACCATATTACTATGAAGCCTTTGCCCCGGTCTTTAGTCGCGTTACAAGCGCAATGAGTGATCCAAATTATGATGGCGCGGATTTACTTGCCACTGCCGCTGAAGAAGGTGAACAAGCCGTCGTACTCGCCCAACTTGGATAAATAAACAATGGAAAACAAAGTAAAACATCATCGGAAAGAAAGTATTAAACGTTACTTAACAGTGGCGCTCTTCCTCGTGCCCTATTTAACCTTCTTTATTATTTTCTTCATTTATCCATTATTCTTTGGTGTTTATATTTCGTTTTTCCGTTATGACGTCTTTGATCCAAGTAAAAGTGTCTTTGTCGGTTTAGACAACTATAAATTAGCAACAACCGGTCTAATGGTCGGAAACACCAATGTCACCCTATACCGTAATATGTTTTGGGGTGCCTTAAAAAACACTCTCCTTTTCGTTGGTGTTTCCGTCCCCCTTTTGATTATCATTCCGATCTTTATCGCCATCTTAATTGATATCGAACCAAAGTTTTATAAAATTTTCCGGATTATTTTCTTTTTACCGACGATTCTTAGTATTTCCGCGGTGGGAATTATCTTTAAATGGCAGTTTGATACGCAATATGGTTTTGTTAATGGCATTCTCAATTTATTTGGTTTCGAAAGTGTTGCTTGGCTTAATAGTCAGCCTTATGCTTGGATTGCCATCATTGTTACGACGATTTGGTGGACAATCGGCACAAATACCGTTATTATCGGCGCTGGACTTAAAGAAGTTGATAAGCAAATGTATGAGGCGGCGGAAATTGATGGGGCAACGTATCCCCGTATTATGTGGAGTGTGGCTTTACCGGCGATTCGTAATCAAATCTTTATCATTGTTTTCACAACAATTATCGCTTCCTTTAATATTTATGGTCAACCCGATATTTTAACCGGGGGCGGTCCTGCCCTTACCGGGACGGTTGCGGCCGGCACACCAGGGACGACAACGGTGGTAATGATGGTTATTCGCGGCTTACTCCAAGGCGTAAACCGTTTACCAGGTTTAGCCGCGGCGATGGCTATTATCTTTGGTTTCTTTATCTTATCGGTTAGTTTAATTCAATCACTGATTAATAAAAGGCGGGAGAAACATTAATGGGACTTAAATCACACGTTAAAAGACGGAAAAGAGTGGCCTTTGTCATTCTCTTAATTCTCTCCATTTTCTGGGTGCTCCCTTTATTATGGGCGTTTGGCACATCTTTTAAAAGTGCGACCGATATGGCCAATAATATCATTACGATTATTCCCCGTGATTTTACTTTTGATAATTACAAAAACTTATTTACGGGCAGTGAAAATTATCCAATCTTTAACTGGTTAATGAATAGTGCTTTAATTAGTATTTCCCATACGTTACTTTATTTACTCTTTGCGACGATGGCGGCTTATGCTTTCGGTGTTATGCGCTGGAAAGGCCGTAATGTCGTATTTGGCATGTTACTCGCCACGATGGCAATCCCAAGTGTAATTAATTTAACCCCGTTATTTTCAATGGTAATCCAATTTGGCTGGCTTGATAGTGAGGCAGCCTGGAAATCAATATTCGCGCTTATTTTGCCAGGATTAGGCGGTGTTTTTGGCTTATTTATTCTTCGCCAATTCTTTAAAAATATTCCTTATGACTTAATTGAAAGTGCGCAGATTGAAGGTTTAGGACACTTTGGTGTATATCGGAAAATTGTATTGCCACTTGGTAAAAGTGCGATTATGGTCGCTGGACTTTTTGCTTTCATGGGTAGTTGGAATGATTACTTATGGCCAACTTTAACTGCCGCCGTCCATTTTGACCCGAAGTGGTATACATTACAAACCGGCTTAGCGACGATGCAAAGCCAATCAAACTACGACCCCGGACTCGTTATTGCCGCGGCAATTGTCTCGATTCTTCCGGTTTTAGTCGTATATATGTTCGTTCAAGACAAGATTATTGAAGGTGTGAGTCACACCGGCATCAAGTAGAAAGAGGTATTTTAATGTGCGG
>CALAWM010000182.1 GCA_937895315.1 uncultured Caryophanales bacterium
TCAAGATATTTGTATTTTAATGCTTGGCGTGGGTGAAAAAATCTTTGAAAAAATCATCGCCCTTTCTCATAAAGAAAATGCTGATAAAAAGATTGTTTTAAAAGATGAAGACACCTTTATTATGGCCTTACAAGCCCCGGCAACTTTAGAAATTATTGCGACGGAAGCCCTTGATAGTTTATATACAACTGGCTGTCATGTTGTCAATATTACTCGGAAAGTAATAAGTGGAATGCATGCCCAAGAAGAAGACCTACGTATGCTTTTAACCCTTTTAAAACCAAAATATTATTTACCGGTTAAAGGACTTTATCGTCAACAAATCGCTAACGCGCAACTCGCCCTTCATAGCGGCTTACGCTTTAGTCACCACAATATTTTCTTACTTGATAATGGCGTAACCGTGGAATTTAATGAAGGACATGGCCGGGTTAAACCACAAGCCACCGATATTATTACTAATGGTGATGTTTTAGTCGACGGCACGGGAATTGGTGATATTAATCGCGGCGTTATTGAAGATCGGCAACGCTTAAGTGAAGACGGCATTATCATTATGGCGTTAGCAATTGACTATAATACTAGATTAATATCCGCCGGACCGGATGTGCAAATGCGCGGCTTTGTCTATGTTAAAGATAGTGAACAATTATTAAAACAAATTCGCAATATTTTCTTATCAACCGTTAATGAAGCGCTTGATATGCGTAACTTTGATATTGGTGACGCCGTTAAAGAAACGCAAATAAGGGTTGAAAAATACATTTTCCGCGAAACGAGAAGACATCCAATGATCTTGCCGCTTATTCGCGTAATCAATCAGTAAATTATTTTATATCTTACTAAAACTTAAAAAACAGGATGTTTTTCCTCCCCTTTTCATCCTTATTTTCATTTACTACCTTAAAGTAGTAAAAAAAGGAGTGCCTTTTTGTAATATTATGTATAATATTAAGTATGAACAGTAAAGTGTCCAATCAAATTATCGTCCAAAAGAAAGTATCACGTGGCCTAAAGGGAATGATTTTAGCCCTTTTTGCGTTAATTGGCATTTTAAAGATATCTTTAGGCGCGGTCATTAACGTCCCGGTTGCTCTTCTATTTGGTGATCTTTTTGTTGCCGCTTTTGGCTTAATTGTCCTTTTAGCCTTTTACTTAATGCTTTTCCCTTTACCTAAAAAGAAACTTAGAACGACGATTGTCTTTTTAAGTATTTTAGGACTTATTATCATAAGTAGCGCTTTTTACGCCGGTATTTTACGTAATTTTGAAATGACAAGTAATCTTTTCACAACTGGACTTAACGAAATGATTGGTAAAGCAAAGCATGCCTTTTCTTTCACTGCTCCGGAAGGTAGTTATTGGTATCTATATGGCGGCATTCTTGGCGAAAGTTTATTACTTTTATTAAGTGCTTTTGATCCGTGGCTCATTATTACGCTCTTAAGCTTAGTGGCAATTGCTTTACTTTGTGTTATCTTTTGGCCATCGATTCGTCATCTAATTATTTATTTA
>CALAWM010000183.1 GCA_937895315.1 uncultured Caryophanales bacterium
GTTTGGCGAGTTTTTTAAAAGCCTCATCATCAAGTTCACTGTTATTTTTAAGCTCAAGAATCGTTAATAAATCGGTATAGCCTTGATCATTATGAATATATAAAACGATCGAGGTGTCACCTAGGGTTAGACGAACACCAAAAAGGGGTTTTATGCCCGTCCCTTTACTCATCTTTTTAAAGTAAGGATAACCGAAAAGATGGTCAGGATCACTAATCCCTGCCGCTTTAATATTCCTTTTTTTAAGTTCTTTGAAATATTCTTCAAGCGTAAACGCGCTTTGAAGCAGAGCATAGTTTGTAAATACGTTTAAAGGAATGAAATTCATCATATTTAATTCTATCATAAGCAAAGGTTTAGATGACCTTTAAAGTTCACTTTAATCGACTAAATAAGCATCAAGTTCGTTTATGAAGGAAGTGATTTCTTCTTTACTTAAAAGTGTGGCGCCACTTGCTTGGACGTGACCGCCTCCACGCCATTTCGCAGCGATATCATTAATAGGTTTCGAAGCGCTCCGTAAAGAGACACGCCATTCCCCTTTATCTTTGTATTCGGTAATCGCTGCCCATGCTTTAACACCGCGGACTCCGCTAAAAACATTAACGTTTTCTTTCGGTCTTTCCGCCGGGATATTAAGCGCTTTTTGGGTGGCGTCATCAAAGATAAAATAGGCAAAACCATTCTTGGTAATTGTAA
Source organism: uncultured Caryophanales bacterium (assembly GCA_937895315.1). Taxonomy (GTDB): domain Bacteria; phylum Bacillota_I; class Bacilli_A; order RFN20; family CAG-826; genus UBA1361. The sequence goes on from CALAWM010000183.1 coordinate 700, forward strand.
AGTTACTTAAGATATAACCAACCGCTTTTAAGTCTTCAACTTCCTGGGCGTAAAGTTTATTGTAGATAGCATTTATATCGATGCCATGATTAATTAATTCTTCAGTCGCAGCAAAAGTAGTCGCGGTCGTTGACGCATATTTAAAGCGTCCAGAATCACCGACAATGCCACTAAAAAGGTAAGAAGCACTTTCGACACTAAGGTATTTTCCGTGCGCTAAAAGCATGACCGTCAATATTTCACTAACCGCCACCGCTTTGGTGTCGACAAAGCAAATATTACCGAATGGCTCAACATTAGGGTGATGATCAATTTTAATAATAGTTTCGGCTTTTTGATACCGGCTGTCACTGACTCTTGCTAAGTTCCCGGTGTCAACAATAATCGCGAGAAAGGGTTTAGAAAACCAGGTATCTGGCGTATCATCCGTCAGCGGATAAAGGTCGCCGCTATATAAATAATGGTTTTCACCTAGCGTAATTATTTCTTTATTAGGGTAATTGTCTTTTAAATAGGAAGATAAACCAAATTCTGAACCAAAGGCATCAAAGTCTGGGGTTCGATGGGCAAATATGGCAATCCGATCATACTTTTCAATTTCTTTAAATATTTTATGGACAAAAGGTTTATATTCTTTAATTCGACACATTAAATTTTTACTATATTTTTTCATAAATTGTCCTCCTTTAAAAGACCTTCCATCATAAGATAAATTTTACATTGTTGCAAGTAAAAGAGTAATAAAAAAACCCTCGATTTGAGGGTTAATTGTTTAAGCCTTTAAAAGTCTGACACAGTCGCGGACAATCATTAACTCTTCATTGGTCGGAATAACGAAGACTTTGACCTTACTTTCGGGCGTCGTAATAAGACCGTATGCTCCGCCCCG
>CALAWM010000184.1 GCA_937895315.1 uncultured Caryophanales bacterium
CAACTTCTAAAAGTTTTTCAGCGGCCACCGCCAGGACACTACTATTTTTTTCAACCCCGAGAAAATAAACATCAGGGTATTTAATAACCATTTCTTTGAGAAAGTCGCCTTTACCCATCCCAATTTCTAAGGCAATTTTTGTTTTTTTGGTAGGTAAAAATTGCTCAATATCAAGTTCTTCAGTCGGTAGGTACATTTCAAGCGTTAGTAAGTAGTCTTTCGCCCACGGCTTATGCCTTACGCGCATAGTTTAGTTCCTAAATAATAGATTGCCCGGGCATAAATTGCCATTTGCGCATAGAAATCATCAATATAGATATGTTCATTTGGTGAATGAATGTCACCAGGACGTCCTTTGAAGGCACTGCCAAAAGCAACAGTATTTGGACATTCTTTTGCGTAAGTTCCGCCGCCAATCGCTAATGGTTTACTTTCCAAATCACCAGTTTCATCTTGATAGGCCTTTAATAATGTTTGAATAAAGACACTTTCCGGATCAAAAAGGAGATGTTTACTTGTTGATTTAATACTTAATTCCATTTGTAAGGTGGTACTTAGTTTTGCTAAGTGACTATCTAAATCAACATGTTCCGGATAACGGAAGTTGGTGGTAAACGTTAATACTTTATCGCTATAACTTAATAGTCCAAGATTATAAGTTGATTTCCCTAAAAGTGGGGTTTCTAAATAAGCATCCATCGTTTTGCCACTTGGATCACTATATTTTTCCGCAAGTAAAGATAAATGCGGTAATTTATAATATTCACCTAGTTCTTTAAACATAATAACGGCAGCATTTTCACCTAGTTCTGGAAGACTTCCGTGGGCGCTTTTCCCAAGGAAGGTTAAAACCATAACTTTACGTTCTAAGGCAGCATTATATTTAACATTACGACTATCTAAGAAGCGAATTAAGGCGTCATCTTGTGGAAGTTTAACAATAACCTTATCAATTACACTGTTTGGTGCTTCTCCACCTTCAATGCTCATAATCGGCGATAAATCAATGTTTTTAGTCGCAATAAAGTTCGTAATGGCTTTTTCACCATAGATTAAAGGGAATTCAGCATCAGGGGTAAAACCATAAAGTGGTGCCGGAGCCGCTCCTTCCTTAAAGTAATAACGCATACAACTGCTTCCCCGTTCTTCATCTCCGCCAATGACAAGGCGGATACTATAACCTTCAACCATATTTGTTAAGGCTAAAGCTTTCGCGGCGTAATAGGCAGCAATCGCTGGTCCTTTATCATCACTTGTTCCACGCGCGTAAAGTTTTCCGTCCCTAATTTCTGGTCTAAAAGGATGTGAATCCCATTTCCCAGTCGCCGGAACAACGTCGGCGTGAGCAAAGATCCCAATGTTTGGTAATTCTTTATCACCAAAATAGATTTCAATCGCTCGCCCATCAACATTGCGGACAGTGTAGCCATCTTTTTCGGCCAGTTTATAAATGTAGGTTAAGGCATTATTTACGCCTTTTCCGTAAGGCATTTCTTCACTTACTGTCTTTGGATCATAGACCGAATCAATACTTACAAAATCCATTAAGGTTTTTAAACTCACTTCTTCATAGGGCTTCACTAAATCTTTGAAATTCATACTCATGTCTCCTTCATCTTCATGGGGCGCAAACCGTAAATTACGATCGGCAAAAGGCTTATATAAAGCGTTATATAATAAACTTACAATTGCGGTGGAAATTCCTACTTCTAAAGCAACAAGAGGAAGTAAGACCGGTAAAATATAAGCATTAAACGAATCAACATAGCGCCACCAAAGCATAAATAGCACAAAGGTACTATGGATTAACATGGAAAAGGCTGCAAAAGGAATAATAATAATCCGTTTTGTTTGGGCGCTTACTTTATTACTAAAAAACGGGATAGAAATTAAGCCAATTACTAACCCGAAAAGAAAGCGCGGTAAAATACTAATCAGCGGATCGACAAAGAGTGCATCCGCAGCCGCACCTCGCACGATAGCAATTAAAAAGGAAGCAACACCAAAAGCCGTACCGTAAAGTACTCCCCTTTTCCAACCAAGGAAGGCCGTTCCTAAAATAACTGGGACTGGAATAATTGTTGCACTTATGCCGACAACACTAATAAAGCCTAAAAATGGGACGATGCTCATTACGACTAAAAGGGCAATAAAAAGACCATCGATTGTTATATCATTAACTAATTTTCTATTTTTCATCGTTTTTCTCCAAAATTTTCATTAATCCATAATGGACAAGGGTCGGAACGTAAATATAGTGTTTTTGCACCGCATTTTTAATATATTCGGCATTTCCGCCCGTTAAAAGTACTGTCGTCTCCCGTCCTACTTCAGTTTCAATACGTGAGACAAAGCCTTCAATTTCACCTAGTAAGCCATAAGTTGCCCCACTTGCCAAAGCA
>CALAWM010000185.1 GCA_937895315.1 uncultured Caryophanales bacterium
GTACCTTGGCAAAATATTTCTTTCCTTCAAACCTAAGAGAATTCTTTTTATCTCCCATAAGAGACTTGAACGCGTTCCGGAACCTTCTTCCATTCCCTCTGTTTTTCCGCCAGTTGATAAGTCCTGGCAAGGAAACGAATAGATAAGCAAATCTGATTCTGGCATAGTTGCAGGATCGATTTCAGTTATTGATCCAAAGTTCTTACTCTTTTTATGTGAATAGTATAGGTTTTCCATTTGGTTTTGACCTATTCTTCTGATATCGGGAATTGGTTTTGATGAGTCACGAGAAAAGGTGTGAGCAGTAAGTTCTTTCTCAATTTCTTCAATCGATGGTTTACTAATAGAAATTCCTTCATTATGAAGCGCATCATAGCAATTTAATGCATCAATAAACCATTCACTTATTCCAACAATTTCAAAATTGATGCCAATCCGCTTTAATGCAGATGCCTGCGCACCAATCCCGGCAAAAGCCTCAAAAACTCTTAACTTTTTATTCATAATACTTAACTTTCACATTAACTATCGACTTTATATCTCAATATTATTATAAATTTTAACATATTAATGAAAAAAAATCACTTTTTTACGAATAAAATTCTCAAAAATATGACTTTTTGTCACACAGCGCTCATGTTTTAAAAAAATGGTACTTGAAAGACATGTTGATTTAATTAATAAAAACAATCACTTTTACCAATAATTACTAACTATTTGACAAAAAGTAAAAAAGGCTTATACTGAAAATACCATAAAGAGTGCGGTTAGGGACAAGCCCGTTGATCCGCCAGCAACCTGTCTTATAGATAAGGTGCTAAAGCTTGAATGATGGGTGTTACTAATAAATGTATTATGCCCATCTAAGGATGGGCTTTTAATTTAATTAGCCCACTTCGATAATAAAGAAAGGGGCGTTAAATGTTAGATGTTCAAATAAGTACAACCCTACTAGTAGGTAATGATATTGAGGGCAAAGTTAATTATACAAATACCTTCATTAAAAAGGCTCTTAGTGTTTATCCTGATGCGAGCCTTGTAATTTTTGAAAGAGAAGAATCACAACTAAAATTATTTAAATACCTTGATAATACCGACTTCTACTCCACTCATGATGAGTTAGAGCCGACTTTTAAGGCTTTTTACAATTTTCGAATAAAGGCACAGTTAGAGTTAATTAAAAGAATTAAGGAAGATGATGAAGGATTTCCGTTACGAAAAACAATTCTCATTCTTAGAAACTTCTATTTTAGGGGCACACTAAGTGGCGAAATAGAAGAAAACTTAACAATTCTTCTTGATCACCATAAAAGTTTAAATGTTGATGTCCTTCTTATTACCGATTGGTTAGATGGCAATAATATATACACTCACGAAGCCTTCACCAACAAAATTACATTAAGGCGAAAACTAAGCAGACTTGACACGAGAGTAACCCACCCTGTAGCCGAGTTTTACGGTAATTTGGTAAATGCTTTAATCATTGGTAAAAAAGCTCGCGTTCAGGAAATACTTTCCTTAATTAAAAAAGATATAGGCCACCAATCAATCATCTTGAAATTAAACACTAACACTACCTTTTTAGAATATTTAGAATGCCAAGCCATCCTTAAAGAACGGACACGCGCCATAAAAAGAGATGATGCCTTTTGTTGGCAATACATTCAATTAGAGTTTGATGAGGCAGCTTACAAAAATGACTTATATATAAGCTTTGCAATTAAGTTATTATCAAGCGCAATGTTTAGTAAAATCGGCGTTTTACTCGTGGCAAAGGACACAAATTATATTCCCCGAGAAATTAAAGAAATTATAAGTGTAGTTATCAATTTAAATTAGAAGAATAGAAAGGGATAAACAAGGAGCAAAGAATACACATGGAAAAAGAATTACAAACTAAAATAACCGAAATATTGCAAAACCATGATGTTTGTGGGTTTATTAATATTGGCGCGCCTTCCATCGAATATCAACCAGAAGCCCGAATTATTACAAAAGCAATATTCTGTTATAACGGAAACTCTTATTTAGAGGAAGTGATATATTTAACTTTTTTGCATCTTCTACATTGGGAAGTAAGTAAACAAACGCAACAACATATTAAAAGCGATATCGATCACTTTATTAAGATAAACCCGCATATTGAAAAGGAAATAGCAAAAAACCCTCTATCTATAAAATCAGCGCAAGCAATTATCGATAAAATATTTGAAGATGACTTTATAGACTTAGCGAGTAAACTAATAGAAGAATATGAGGAATTATTAAAGGAGTTACATTATTAATATGGTAGTGATTGAACATAAGATTGATTTACTGCACACCTTACTTATCAAACGCTTTGGTGGAAAAAAAGGAAAAGAATGGAAAACAAAACTGAATGATCTTTATAAAGATTTATTTGGGAAAAAGAAGCAGAAAGTAAGAAAGTGCCCCTTCCTAATAAAGGGAATTTCTATTACTACTGCTTACTTAATCATCGATAAGCCTTATTATAACGGCAACCTAAGTCTCGCCTTTTTATTTCTCGTTACTTACTTACGGGCTTATAACTATAGATTTAGTGCCCCAAAAGAAGAAATTATTGAAAAACTCGTCCGCTTAAACCATCATAAAAATAACAGCGTATATAATTTATTTGAATGGATTTTATTCCATATTGAAGATATGCAATAAGAAAGAAAAAGTACTTATTAAATAATTATTAAATTAAGAAAAAGTTTATTTAATCGCCCTTGATTAAATTACTGAAGTTCACCCCTAGTTCCAATTGATGAAGCATAAGCTTGCCAATATTCACTATTAATATATGCGTCATACGCCTCGTCGTAAACTGTAATCCATAACCTCGAGTAATTAGTGCCTAGTGAATTAGGATAGCATACTGGGGGCGTAAGCGGGCGCAGGTCAATCTCTTCTAAGTTTGCGCATTGGGCAAAGGCTTCTTCTTTTATTTCTTTAACTTTCGCGGGAATTGTCATTGTATAAAGATTGGTTTGATAAAACGCTTGCTTCCCAATCGTTTCTAAATGGGTTGAAAAGATGACCTCTTCTAAATATATTGCCATGAAAAACGCCTCATCCGCAATATTTTTAACATTGCTCGGTAAAGTAATTTGTATTAACTTTGTCGCTCTTTTAAAAGCGCCTTCCCCGATATTAGTGACAGTCGGCGGAATAATAATCTTGCGCATCGTATTATTTTCCATAAAAGCTTCCGCCCCAATTTCAACAATCGGTTTACCGTTATAAGAAGATGGAATTACAACATTCTCATCACTGCCGGTGTAGGAAGCAATAATATAGCCATTACTGTCGGCCGTTTCTTCATATGTAAAGTCTTCAATAACCGCCGCCTTCCACCGCGCATGAATTGTAATGTGATTCCTCGGGTAAAAAGGAAAGGTAATTGCAACATCTGCACCGGGAGAATAAAACCACCCTTCTAAAGTAAAGCCCGGGTTTTCCACAAACGGCATTTCTAAAACGACATTCGTAAACATTGGTTCAATAGTTTCACTTGTGTAAGTAAGAAACGAAACAGTATACGCAGGCGCATCATTACTAGGATAAGGATCACTTGTCGCTTCTTCTTCGCTTGTCGTCACTAAACTATCTTCTTCGCTTGTCGTCACTAAACTATCTTCTTCGGTTGTCGCGTCAGTCTTTGAAGTTACTTCATTGCCCGCGGATGAATGATCAACACTTGGATCAAGGCTTGACGGTTTCTTTTTACAACCGCCGCCCACCATGAGCGAAAAAAGTAAAATAAACGCTAAAAATTTTTGTTTTTTCATAATGTACCTCTTTATAGTTTCATTATAAACAACAAATTATATTAAATTAGTAAATATTATAAATAAAAAACTTCCCTAATGAAAAGACATCATTCTATGATATTTTGGCTTTTTTGGTTTTCTTTTGGGTCGATAAATAAAGATAAATCCCACTTCCTAAAAAACTTAAGGATACTAAAAGCATTAAACTAAAGATAATAATCGCTGCTAAATTAAATAAACTCGTTGGTAAAAGCATTAACATTAAAGAATCATCAAATTCCCAGTTTCCTTGGGGAAAAAGATGTGATGAAACAAAGTAAAAGCCTTTTCAAAATCAATCGCCATAAAAACACCAATAATAAGTAATAAAAGAAGAAAGAACGTCGGGACACTAAAAAGGGCTATTCCTAACTTCTTCTTCAAGAATAAATTCTTACGCAGTTTAAAGTAATAATAACTAACGCTAATAAAGATTAAAGTTGCAAAGATAAAGATAACAAGGATTACTCCAAGGATTGCGCGTACGTCATGCATATGCATTAATTCTAGTTCAGTGTAAAAGTTAACTTGTTCCCCGTTTCGGGTTACAACCGTTTGTAAAGAGTTATTAATAAAAGTGAAATATAAAATAATATTATTACGAACTAACGTTAAATCTTTTGCACTGATCTTTAATTCATCTAATACGGCAAACTTTTTAAAAGCATAATCATAAAATAGCGGATTAAAAAAGACAAGATAAATCGCTAATATTGAAAGCATTATATAAAGTTATAAAACGAGCACAAAGAGTAAAAGCCCTATGCCCTTATCATTACTTTTCAGCTTAAAGAAATTAACTTTACTCATTAAATAATATTAACATATCCCTTTATTAACTTCTAAAGCTTTAAACGAAGGCCGTTATGAAATAATCACGCGACAATTTCATAAAACTAAAGCCACCCACTGGTTTTCCGGTGAAAGTCATCCTCTTAGTGGCCTACGCACTAATATTGAAGATATTTATGCGTGGTATGACCGTTTAAAACACTTAATGCCTGATTTAAAGTTTACGATTGAAAAAGTAGCAATCAGTGGTCCCCCGTGGCGCACCGTGGCAATGCTTGAATGGACTGACACTTTAAGTGACCGGGAAGGGAAAGTATTTTCAAATCGCGGTGTTCATGTTATTCAAATAGCGTGGGGCAAAGTTAAAAGTCTTGCAGTCTTTTGTGACACAAAATACTTAGAAGGCTATTTTGCATCCCTTGTTAAAAGCGGGGTAAAAGAAGCAAAAATGCCCCCAATTATTACAAAAGCTAATATTTACTTAAGTTCACTACTTTGTTAGCGTAATCGTTATTATTTGCGGAGCGTGAATCGTTAAAGTTCTAATTAGGCCATAGTTTGATTTATAGTTATGATCGACACTAAATTTACCGCGGTCTAATATATAACCGACATTAGGCAAAGTATAGGTAAAGGTATAAGACTTGCTAAAGAAAGAGGCATCCACATGGGACGCCCTAAATATGTATTACCTGATAATTTTAATGAAGTTGCTGCTTCTTATTTAAGAAGAGAGATAAAATATAGTGATGCTGTAAAATTACTAAATATGGCTAGAGGAACATTTTTAAAATATGTGCACATGAAATAAGGTTCGTACTCGTGTCACAATTTTCTAATACCTAGTTCAAACCCGTGTTACAAATCCCATCTAACTTAATAGTACCTACCACAAATCGGATTTGAACCAATAATTTTAACCCTATATACAAAAAATCAGTCATTTTTGACTGATTTTTGTTAGTTTTATTACTAATTCAATATGTTTTTGGAGCCACTATCAACCCTAATGGGACTTGTCTGTTTAGGCGAAAAACCTTAACTGGTTATTTTATTCCAAGTTTAAGTAAGTGCGAGTAAATAAGAGTATCAGTGGGTAA
>CALAWM010000186.1 GCA_937895315.1 uncultured Caryophanales bacterium
TTCCTCGGCTTCAGTCGTGGCTGGACCCCAGTTATCATTTGTTAATGCTGGATCAAAATCACCATAAGCAATTTCATATTGATGAGTGCCTGTTTCGCCATAAAGTATGCCGTCAATTGGTACAGTGTAATCATAATAACCGTGACGTCCAACTGGGGATTTGGTGGAATCCATATCAAGTCTTCCGCCCACATTAATGAAATTTAAATAATTATTAACTTTTGGTTCAATCCGTCCAGGACTAATAATATCTTTGGTATGTTCACTTTGGAATCCTAAGCGCATAGCTTTAGTAATGTTATTATTGCCGTTGAATTTCGTATCACGCGCAAAATAAACCGGAATATTATCAAGCGTTGGTAAAACCCCATCGCCATCAATTAATAATCTAAATAAAACTTTAATACCAAAATAATCCTTGGTATTAGCAAGTCCTTCTTCAACATTTTGTCGATTAGCCATGACCATCCGTGGCCGGTCATAAAGTTTAACCGGTTCGTTTTTATCTTGATCTTTTGCAAAGAAACGTGATGTTACAGGGGTTAAACGACTATTATCAGAATAATTTTCATGACGTAATACAAAACTTAATGTTTGTGGAGAGACATCTTGGTTTGTCCAATAGACATGACCTGTTTCACCAACACCACTGGTATCTTCTTGTAAGTTATATTTTGAAGAATCAGTGTCACTTATCGGCGTCGATAAACGGAAACCAACTTGCGCAAAGCGTATTTCGGGAACATTAGTCCTAATCGAAAGCGATGTGGCGTTAGCGAAATATTGACCAAGGGCGAACCCAAGGTAAGAAATAATGATAAGCACGGCAATGATAAAAGAGGAAATCCTAATTAATTTCCGCGCTCTTTTTTTTCGGCGCGCTTCTTTAAGGATATCTTCGCCTATATCATAAGGTGCATGATCTGGTACTTTGTATTCAGGTTCTTTCACGTTATTCTCCAATTTCATTAGATTTAAAACATCAAATGATGTTTCCCTAAGTCACATGTATTCACATTTTAGCATGAAAATAAAGACAATGGGATACTAATTCTTTAGTTTTTACTAAAGAAAGTAAGGGATTTTGAAATAAAAAACGATGCTAACCATAATTGCCCGAAATAGTAAGCTATCTTTTATTTCGTTTGTGGCAACTGGCTACCATCTCAAGTGAAGGCCCTATAGTTTTGCGTCACTCACTTTCATGAGTTTTGCCTTTTCATATAGTTATTATATGTTATACATATAAGGATGTCAATAATATAAAGAAAAAAGCCATGTTTTATGGCTTGTTTTTCAATATTTTTATCGTTTTTTATTCAGTTTTTTCGTCTTTAAGTTTTGCGAGTTCTTTTTCTAACTCTTCACGGGCTTGGCGCCGTGCTTCTTCAAGGAGTTCTTCTTTCGACATTGCTTGGAAATCCTTGTTAGTATTTTCATTCATTGTTTTAATCAGCAAGTAGATGTTAAGTAGGAATAAGACGATAAGTGGGAAGACAATTAACATAAAGAACCAAACAGTGTTCGTTATGAACCATTTAATAAGTCCGGTACCGCCACCTTCGCTACTTGCTTTCATAATTAAGAAAGCGATGACCACAAGTCCGATCATCAATGCAATTTCGAACCCGAGCAGAACGTAAGTTGCCCACGCTGGTAATTTAAACTTTTTCTTCATATCTTCGCCCATATCTTGGCACCTCAAAACATTCTTATTTCGTACGTAAATAGATTTTACATGAAATACACCTGGTAGTCAAATATATGTATATATTTCATTTATTTACTATAAATTCACTAAAGAGCAAAAAACTTCTTCTCTATGTATATTTCTTATACATACTATTTTGGAGTAATAGAAAAAGCACTCGATTGCTCAAGTGCTTCTTTTCGTAAATTTTTCTTATTCGGAAAGGGTATAAATATCTAAATCGATAGTGAATACACCACCGAGGTTAGCGTCAACAGCGTGCGGATCTTCCCCTTCGACAAAGAAGCGGAAAGTAACATCTTCAACACCGTCAGTTGGACCAATTCCAAATAAATCAGCGATCGCAGGAGCAACAGCTTCTGCGGTGGCAATTGTGTATTTTTGGGTAAGCGTTCCGGTGATAAGTGAAACACCAGAAGTTACTTTATAGCCCGCGACACCATAAGCACTTCTTGCGCCATCGGCTTCAATATACTTTGGATCAGAAACTGCTTCCGTTGCATATAAGAAGTTTAGGCTTGGGGTGCCGGTATCAATACTACCGTCACTATAATTAATGACTGCCATTCTTACCGCTTTAACAATACCCGCATCTTCAGCAGTTGCGGAATTTTTAGGAGCGATTTTCGTATCCGGACCAAGGAATACTTTCATACCACTTGAATCCATAGATGAACGACTGAATGTGACTGTAAAATCAATATAATATCCATCAGCAACACCGGCGGCACCACTCGTGGCAATAGTTTGAATTGACGAGGCGGAGACACTAGTTTGCGCCCACATTGGCCGGTATAAATTAAGACCATTTCCTGAGACATCGGTTACTACTTGCGGACTAGCAATGGTAATAATTGTTGTATCAGTTAAGGCTTGTTTGGTTGGCGTCGCCATGGTATTTAATGATGACTTATAGTCAACAAGTAAACTACTATCTGTGGTTGAAATTTTTGCTTCATTATAATTAATGGTTGCGCTTCGAACCGTCGAAAACCATGCAAGCGTTCCGCTTGTTGCAGCAATCGCGCTTACAAAGACAATCGTGATAGCAGTTCCAATTTTTCTTTTTTTCATGGTTTATTCCTATTAGCGAAATACTCCCGGGGTGACCCGGGAGGTCTTTTCAATTTGTTTATAATTAGGCAACAACTTCAAGAGCGTATAAAGCGATATTGACGTTGAAGACACCGCCGATAATGGCGTTAACGGTTTGAGCATCTTCCCCTTCAATCCAAATACGGAAGGTAAGGTCGGTTGAGGCTAAAGTTCCGGAAGCAAGATCAGCAACGAGGTAACCAGCAGCATCAGCAGCGGCAATGGTTGTTTCGGTGGTGATTGCACCAGTTTTTAAAGCTGAGTCAGCTTGGACTTGGTGAGTGGTTGTACCATAAGCACCGGTACCATCGACTAAGTATTTTGGGGAGGTTTCGGCAACTGGAGCCCAACGAAGGACTACTTCGCCATCACTGCCAAGGACGGCAAGACGGGTTGCAGGAACGACACTGTCATTTAAGGCTTGGTTAGAATCGGTTTTACCAACGATTTCGGTACCTGCACCAAGATAGACTTTGAAGCCGTTTTGGGCAAGGGTGTTGTCACGGCTAACGGTGACGGTGAAGTCAACGTAGAAACCATCAGCGGTACTAACGGTGTTAATAACGGAGGCGGTTGTGGTTGGGACAGCCCAAACTGGTTTGTAGAATGTTTTGCCATCACCGGAGATATCGGTAATGCTATTGGCACCAGTAATGGTGGTAACGTTATCAACGGTATTACCAGTTACGGTATTTTGTGAACTTTTGTAGGCGACGACTAAGTTACCGCTTGCGCTAGTAACGGTTGCTTCTGTGTAATTAATGGAAGCAGTACGCACGGTTGTGAACCATGCAAAGGTTGAACTTGTTGCGGCAATACCACTTAAGAGGACGAGGCCGACAGCACTTAATAAAACTTTATTCTTTTTGTTCATATGTATTTCCTCCTTTGAACATTCACCGGAAGTTGGCCGGTAATTCTTTACTCTTGTTGAGTTTTCTAATTGGGCAATTAGGTTTTCTTAATATCGGTAGCGATAGCAAGTGTTGATTTTATTGACTTCTAAGCTTCTAAGGCGTAGATGTCTAGTTCTACTTTGAACATGCCTCCGAGTGCTTTTTCGTTGGTTGTTTCTGTGTCAGTTCCTTCAATCCAGAACCGGAAGCCAACATAGGCTTCGGAGTCACTCGTTAAGTCGGCAATGAGGTAGGTGGCATCTGCTTGTTTATTAGCAGTAATGAATGCCGCCGTATTTAGTTCCGTCGCAGCTTTTTCTTCATATCCTGTTACTTGGTAAGCACTGCTTGTCGCATTTTCTACTAAGTATTTGGGGCTTACTTCCACTTCAGGAGCGTGAAGGTGGACGAGACTAGGGTTGGTCCTTGCACTATCATCGTAACTGATGATTGCCATCCGTGATGCTTTGACGGCATCAAGGTCTTTTTGATTACTAGCACTGACTGGCAAGATACTTGTTCCTTCCCCGAGATAGACTTTGAAGCCGCTTGGGGTAAGGGCACTTGCGTTGCTCCGTTCGATTTTGAGCATGAAGTCAATGAAGTAGCCATCAGCAGTTGTTACTTCATTAATTGATGAAGCAATCGTGTTTGTGCTTGACCATACTGGTTTGTAGAAGGATACACCGTTTCCCGAGATATCTGTGACGCGGTTAGCACCAGTTAACGCAATGGCGTTTGGAGTGGTGTCTTCACCGGCAAAGGTATTAAGGGAGCCAGCGTAATTTACTACGAGGTCACTACTACTGTTTTCGATCGTCGCGCTACTAAACGTAAGCGAGGCGGTCCGTGTTGTCGTGAACCATGCAAAGGTTGTACTTCCTGCGGCTAAGCCACTGAGTAAAACGAGCGCCAAGGCACCGAACATTAATTGTTTTCTTTTTTTATCCATGTAAACAATCCTCCTTCGTGCGCTTGTCTTGTGTCGTACAAGTTCGACCGAGTTAGGAGATTGTGTTTCGTTATTATTACGTTTAGTCTCAGGTAATAAAAACAGCCACCTCAATCTAATATCTCGGTAGCTGGCTATCTTATTTTACTAAGACCCTGTAGTTTTGCGTCACTAGATCGCTCTAGTTTTGCCCTTTTACACACTTATTATATAAAACTGCATATTTTTGTCAATACTATTTACTCACAATTTTCATTTTTTATATTTATTAATTTTATTTCAATTTTTTTATTTTTTTTCGTGACTTTCCACTTTTTAAATATAGTTCTTTAAAATCGGTATTTTTCAAGCGTATTTTAAAATATTATTTAAATCATGCGTGTGCGCGCGTTATTTAATAGGTAAAATTTTCTCGATATCTATTTGCATTTGCACATGGAAACGATAAAATATCTACATAGAAAGCACTATCATAATATTGCTTAATATTATAGGGTATTGGAAACAGTACCCTTTATGATAAAATACTTCTTAAAGCCAAAGGAAAAAGTATGGAATTAATGCATCTTATCGTTACCGGAGTCTTCTACCTAGCCATCATGGTTACGACCTTTTTCTTTATTTCCAATCAAGTAGATCGGAAAAATGGCGCGCATAAAAGTCTTGTTGCAATCTTTGTCTTAACATGTTTAAGTGTATTTCAAGACACCGTTTATCGGATGCAGTTTGAAGGTCATATTACTTTACCTAATGGCATGTATCTTGGGGCAATTATTATTGGCTTTTTACTTCTTCCGTCCATTAGCGGGGTCTGGTTCTTATATATCGTAAATTCCGTCTATATAAAAAAGGTTCCTAAAAAATATGTTTGGCTCGTCGTTTGGGTGCTAAATTTTAATACTTTACTAACATTATTATCTTTTATTCCCGGAACTGATATTTATTTTGTATTGAAAGACGGTGGATATAATCGTGGCTCATTCTTTTTTGTCCACGCCTTAATCTATGCCTTCTTTTATTTAGCAACAATTATTATTCCTTCCCGTTATTTCCGGACCGTCCATATGTCGCAAAGATACATTTATTTTGTAATCTTTACCCTCCAAATTCTTGGATCAATTGGACAATCTTTAATGCAATACGTGCCGTTCTTATTACTTAGTAATGTCTTCTCTTTTATGGTTTTAGCGATGGGCATTCAATACGTTCAATCAAACACCGATTATTTAACCGTACTTGCTAATCGCCGTAATTTATCTACATATTTAGACCGGAAAATTGCCAACAACGGAAACCAAGGTTTTTCAATTATTATGTTAGACCTTGATAACTTTAAAAAGATTAATGATACCCTGGGTCATAATCATGGTGATGAAGCCTTGCGCTTAATCGCCCGTTTCTTAACTGTTTCTTGTAATACCAATCAATTTGTCGCCCGTTATGGCGGCGATGAGTTTGTCATTATTAGTAATCAAGTTGACCCGGCCGCCATTGAGAAAAAAATAAACTTCATGCGCGATAGTTTTAAAGAGCATGTCCCGGACAAATTCAAAGAATTCGAGTTAGGGTTCAGTGCTGGTTATATGCTAATTGATCACAACGCAAAGGTAACCGTTACTGAGTTAATTAGCGAAATCGATGACCGGATGTTTAAAGATAAAAGATCACGTAACGGTGAAATTAAATAGTTTAATAACGATATGAAAAAAGGAGGTTTCCCTCCTCATAATTCATGTCGTTTTTTTATTTACTTTTTTAACTTCTTATCCATGATGATTTCTTTACTCTTCATCATGCGGATTGTGTTGCTACGTTCAAGATCAGTTAGTTTCATCCGAATAACGCGGATTTGTTCAACGATTTCTTTAATAACAATATTTTCAATCGCATTAACGCGGCGTTTTGATTTTTCAATCTCTGCAATCAAGATTTTAATGGTGGATTCAAGGTTAACTAAGGTGATTAAGTCTGCAAAAAGGCCTTTAATTGCACTTAATAATGCGTCAAATGCTGTGGTGGTAAGGAGCAAATCATACGTTAATTCTTCATGTTTTTCTTCGCTTGTTAATTCCGGAATTAAGACACCCATCATCCGATTATTTTTGGCGTGTAATTCATGCTTTGTCACACTTAAGTTGATTTGTTCATTAATCGTATCTTTGCTCATTTTCACACAAGCATATTCATAAAGTTTTAAGGACTCATTTAATGCTTCTTCCACTTTAATCCGTAACGATTTATATTCATGGAGCAAAGGAATAAACTGATGAATTAATTCATCTTGTTTATCTTTTAAAAGCTTGTGACCACGACTCGTAGTCCGCAGTTTTTCCCGTAACTTTTGTAACTCCATCCGGGTTGGATTAATTTGGGAAGTACTCATTAATTATTTTCCTTGTAATATTTATCTACTAATTCGGGTGAGATCCGTTTTAGTTCTTGCCGTGGTAATAAGGCTAAAAGTTTCCAGCCTAAATCAAGGGTTTCTTCGATGGTGCGGTCTGTTTCAAAACCTTGCGAAACGTACACTTTTTCAAATTCATCGGCAAAAACGGCATATTTTTGGTCGATTTCACTTAAAGCGCTGTCCCCAAGAATTAAGGATAACTCTTTTGCATCTTTGCCCCGGGCATAAGCACTGAATAATTGGTTCATCGTATCAGCGTGATCTTCTCGTGTTTTTCCTTTACCAATCCCTTTATCTTTTAGCCGGGAAAGTGAAGGTAACACGTCAATTGGCGGAGTTAAACCTTTCATGGAAAGTGGCCGACTTAAAATAATTTGCCCTTCGGTAATATATCCGGTTAAGTCCGGGATTGGGTGAGTTTTATCTTCTTCTGGCATTGTTAAGATTGGGATTTGGGTAATTGAACCTTCAAGCCCTTTGATCCGTCCTGCTCTTTCATAAAGTGAAGCAAGATCGGTATACATATATCCAGGATATCCTCTTCGGCCAGGTACTTCTTTACGGGCAGCACTAATTTCTCTTAATGCTTCGGCGTAGTTTGTAATATCGGTTAAGATAACTAAAACGTGCATTCCAAGATCATATGCTAAATATTCGGCCGCGGTAATCGCCATACGCGGAGTAGCAATCCGTTCAATTGCCGGGTCATTAGCAAGGTTAATAAACATTACCGTCCGATCAAGGGCATCACTTTCTTCAAATACTTCGTTAAAGAAGTTTGCTTCTTCAAAGGTAATCCCAATCGCGGCGAAGACAACAGCGAACTTTTCATCTTTACCAAGCACGCTTGCTTGTTTAGCAATTTGCGCGGCTAAACGGTTATGAGTTAACCCTGAACTTGAGAAAATAGGGAGTTTTTGACCACGAACTAGCGTGTTTAATCCATCAATCGCACTAATCCCAGTTTGAATAAATTCATTAGGAAAATTACGGGCGACAGGATTAAGTGGTACCCCGTTAATATCGACTCTTTTAAAAGGTATAATATGGCCTTTGCCATCAATTGGCCGACCTAAACCGTCAAACTTACGACCTAAAATGTGGGGCGAAACACCAAAGGTAACTCCTTCACCAGTAAAGATCGCTTTCGCGTCATCAATTTTTAAACCTTGACTGCTTTCAAATAACTGGACTATGGCTTGGTCATTATCAATTTCTAATACTTTACCAAGTCGTTCTTCACCATTATTTTGAATAATGCGGACAAGTTCATCAAATTTAACACCGCTGACGTTTTCAACAACCATCAATGGTCCGACGACTTCTTTAATTGTTTTAAAAGCTTTTACTGCCATGTTTAGTCCTCCTTTAACCCGTTAAAGGCTGCAATAACGGCATATTTTAAGGTTTTGGCCTCTTCACTAAATTTATCTTCACTGACGTATTTTATGTGGCCAATCCGTTCATTAACCGCTAAATTTTCCATTTGTTTATATTCAATACCACGATCTAGGGCTTCGTTGGCGCTATGGTACCAAGTAATAATTAAATCAAGCATTCCATATTGTTTATCAATGGAAGTATAGGTATCAATTGCGTGGAAAGCGTTTTGATGTAAGTAGTCTTCTCTAATCATCTGCGCCGTATGTAATTTAACCCGGTCTCTTTGACTTAAAGAGTCAATACCGACAAGACGGACAATTTCTAGTAAGGCGGCTTCGTCTTGTAAAAGGTCTTTAAAAAGGGCAACATATTCTTTCCAATTCGGGAAAGTCGCAGTGTGGAAACGAATAATATCTTCATCATAAAGTGAATAACTTCTTAACCAGTCAATGGCCGGGAAGTGTCTTTTATACGCTAAACTGGCGCTTAAACCCCAGAATACTTTGACAATCCGTAATGTGGCTTGGGAGACTGGTTCGCTCGTGTCGCCTCCTGGTGGCGAAACGGCGCCAATTGCCGTAATTGAGCCAAGTCGCTTTTGACTACCTAATGTTTCAACAACCCCTGCTCTTTCATAGAAATCACTAAGGCGTGAGGCAAGGTAAGCGGGATAACCTTCTTCACCCGGCATTTCTTCAAGCCGTGAGCTCATTTCCCGTAAGGCTTCTGCCCACCGTGATGTACTATCAGCCATGATTGCGACTTTATAGCCCATATCACGGAAATATTCAGCAATCGTAATTCCGGTATACATACTCGCTTCGCGCGCCGCAACCGGCATATTTGATGTATTGGCGATTAAAACCGTTCGATTCATTAATGATAATCCGGTTTTTGGATCAATAAGACGGGGGAATTCATGTAAGACATCAGTCATTTCATTACCCCGTTCGCCACAACCAATATAAACGATTAAGTCAGCATCCGCCCATTTGGCGAGTTGATGTTGAACAACGGTTTTTCCGCTACCAAAAGGTCCGGGAATGGCGGCAATACCGCCACTTGCAATCGGGAATAACGTATCAATAACTCTTTGTCCCGTAACCATTGCTTCTTTCGGAGCTTTTTTCGTAACGTACGGTCTTTTTTTCCGTACTGGCCATTTTTGTAACATGGTAATATGTTCTTCACCATTCTTTGTTTTAATGGTGGCAATATGATCAACAATCGTGTGTTCGCCTTCAGCAATCTTAACGACTTCACCTTCAATACCTGGCGGCACTAAAATGAAATGTTTGACGGCCGGTGTTTCATTTACAAAACCTAAAATATCCCCGGCGACAACACTCTCACCAACTTTAACTTCGGCTTTAAAGTCCCATTTCTTACTGCGACTTAATTTATCAGTTTGGACCCCAACAGGAATAAAACTTCCGTATTCATCAAAAATATTTGATAAAGGTCTTTGAATTCCGTCATAAATTGATTCAATAAGCCCTGGTCCAAGTTCGACGGATAATGGTTCTTTAGTTAATACGACTGGTTCACCAGGACCAACGCCGGCGGTTTCTTCATATACTTGAATACTAGCAAGATCATCTCGTAATTCGATGATTTCACCGATGATATGTTTATCACCCACCAAAACAACGTCGTATACTTGGGCACTTTTCATTCCACTTGCGACTACTAATGGCCCGGATACTTTTACAATTTTTCCAATGTTTTTGTCCATACTTTTTCCTCTTATAGAAGATCAATTCCGATTGATTTTCTAATACTCTCTTTCATTTCACTAAGCGCTTTTCCATTATCTTTTTCATCTAAAGGAAGCGATAAATAAAGGGGGTAAATGTCTTTTTGTTTTTTTGCGTATTCATTAAAGAAACTATTAAAATGTGTGTCGTAAGCAATGATTTTCACATTCTTACTCTTTTCTTTTAATATTTCTAAAAGTTCTTCTTCATCATTTACAATGTGCACAAGAAAACCAATGGCTTTAAAGACATTTGCAGTCGGTTTATTACTAAATAAAATTAACTCATCCATGGGCTTTATTCCTTCCTGTGTAGTAAATGTCGCGTAGTCTCGTTATTTCATATTTTTTCATTTTGATGTAATAAATAAGTGTTGGTAATAAGTCACCTTCAATCGCTAAGTCTTTGACCTTAATAAATAAATAGGCATCAAGTTTTTCTTCAATGACCCGGTTGTTGTCGGTGTCATATAAATCGATATTAAAAGTGTTTTTAACGTAACTTACGAGTGTGCTGCGGTCATTATTAATGAGGGAAATATAAACTTCTTCACTCATTATGCTCTGCGGCAAATATAAGTCTTTAATCGTCTCAATTTGGTCACCGCGGCTTTTTGCCCGTACGATGCTTAAGACATTAAGTAAACTAAACTTTAAATCAAGATAACCTAAAAGCCATTCGTCTTGACGGTTTTCCGCTTCGTGATAAGTATTAATATAGAAGCGATGTAAAGCATTTTTATCACGACTAATATAATCTTTAGCGAAGAAATAATTTATGTAAAAAGTGTCTTTTTCAAGGTAACTTGCAACTTCCATCTTTAAATCATTTAAAGCGTGTTTGCAGAGCGCTTCAAAGTTAGTAACGATGCTTGTTGACACTAAACCGTTATTAATAAAGAAGTTTAGTTGTTCTTGGCCACTTAAGCCGGAAAATGTTAAATAATCACTCTCGGTTAAGAGACCACTTATCTTTGCATCAAGAACACCTTTTATAAATTCGTTATTCATCTTTAAATAGTTCGTTATAAATCCTTTGTTCGTTTTTCTTTTGATATTCATCGACTATTTCTTTAAAGTCAAAGATTAAGTCGAATTCTTTACTGCTTAATAAGAAACCTTCACTGACGTGGGTTGGTTCTTTACTAAGACTAAATTTATAATTAGGAGCGTTTTTGTTTAATAAATCAAGTTTTAGCGGATCTTTGGTGCTTGAAAAGGCACTGAGATATTTTTGGTAATTTGCATGGGAAACAAGAATGACTTCGTCGCCTTTAATTGCTTCTTTATGAAGTAAATGACTCACAAAATTAAGGAGTTCTTTACCTTCTAAAGCACTTAGTTTTTCATAAACTTCACTAAAGACAGCAACGACGAGTTCTTGACGAACTTGTTCTTCATATGTTGCTAAACCTTTTTCTTGGCGGTCTTTATAGTTTTTAACACGGTTTTTATGGTGAAAATTTATCTTATTTAGTTCATCAGTGTTTTGACTAATAATTTGGGTTTTGCCGCCTTCTAAAATGCGCTTAGCTTCAATGCTTGTTTCTTCTTTTAAAGCTTTGGCTTCCGCTTCGGCTTCTAAAATAATACGTTCATAGATCGGCTTTTTCATAAGCGCCCCTTACACCGCAACCGCGACGTACATTAAAACGCTAACGAGAAGAGCAAGAATGGCATAAGTTTCAACAATCGCGGTCATGGTCATCCCACGCGCGGACATTGTTGGTTTCTTCGCGGTCATCGTAATTGCGGCCGCCGCCATTTTTCCTTGGTAAATCGCACTAACTAAGCCACCTAAAGCAATTGGCAAACTTGCCGCAAATAAACCTAAGCCTTGGGCATCGGTTAATGGAAGCGGACTTCCGCCAATCATCCCAATTTTCGCCATAATTAAGATGGCGACAAGGAAGCCATAAATCCCTTGGGTTCCGGGTAAGGCTTGTAAAATTAAGACCCGACCAAATAATTCTGGTTTTTCTGAAATTACTCCTGCAGCGGCTTTACCACCAAGAGCAACCCCAATCGCGGAGCCAATACCCGCAAGTCCTGCGGCGAGCCCTGCTCCGATAAGGGCATACACTAATCCTGTTGTCATACGCTTTTCTCCTTTATTGCATCAAGATATTTTAATTTATACGAGAATGGGGTAAATTCATAACCACCACCTTCATAAAACTTTCCAAAAAACTCTAAGTATTGAAGACGTCCATCGTGGACATAGGCACTTAGAAGACCCATCGCAAAGTTAAAGATATGGCCGATAATATAGACGATAATTGCTAAGATTATTCCTAAAACCGGAACACCCATAACCATCCCTGCCAATAAGTTCATCGTAAAAGCAATAACGGCTGTGCTTAAACTTAAGGCTAAAATACGGGAGTAACTTAAAACGTCACTTAAGTAGCCGGTAACGTTATATAATCCGCCTAATCCGCCAAATGCTTTGCCGATAATACTTTTATTACTGCGCCCATTTAAGAATAGGATTAATAAAGCACCAACTCCCACGAGCACTAAGCCAATCGTGGATAATATGGTAACCGGGGTCACCATTCCTAAGACAGCAACTACGGCACCAGTTAAGATTAAAATCCAACTTAGGCCATCAGCAAGGGCGCTTAAGATATCTTTTCTTCGCACTTCATTAATGATTTTAAGAATTAAACCAGTAATAATATGTAAGATTCCTAATCCTAAGGAAAAGATAAGCATCGGTAATGGATCATCAACGGGTTGGAGGACAATCGCGGAAAGATCACTACGACCAAACCAACCACCAACAACTTTAAGCAAGTCAAAAGTTGCACCAAAGAAACTTCCAGTCAAGACCCCAAAGATAATTGAAGGAATACTTGAAAAGGCAAAAATCATTGCTAAGTTTTTAAGCGCGCCTTTTGGTTTTTTAAGTTTTAAGAATAAAACAAAGAACACTAACATCGCTAACCCGTAGCCAATATCCCCCATCATAATCCCGAAGATAATCCAATACCAAACCGACATTACGGGGTTTGGATCAACTTCTTTTGGATGCGGAACACTAAACATATTTGTAATTGATTCAAATTGGCTCACAAATTTATTGTTTTTGGTAGCAGTTGGCACCATTTCTTCTTCGCCAACCGTTAATTCTTCAATGTCATATTCAAGTTTTTTATCAAGGCTCTTTTTGAGGGCGTCAAATTCATCCTCACGGACCCACCCTTCTAAATAAACAACACGTTCGGTACTTTTGGTATCGACTTGTTGCCGTAAGGCATCATTATAGAAATAGTCATAATATGATCGGAGAATATTTGTTTTCGCACCTAACTTTTTAAGTTCTGCATTACTTTCTTTAATAGCATCACTATTATCTTGTAAGTTTTTATTTAGCTCTGGCAGTAGTGCACTAAGTTTTGTGTCAAAAAGTGGTAATGAAACTTCGTTAAAACGAAAGGCGTTAAGGAGTTTAATTGCTTCGTTTTCATATACTAGTTCATAGCCAAATGCCCCGTAAACAAATTCAAGGTCACGGGATGATTCTTCAAAAATATGGCCCTTTTCGGCCGTTTCTTTACTAAATTCTTCAAAATTAATAAGGGCAACGCTACCAATGATAATCTTCGTTTTTTCTAAGATTTCTAATTCTTTGGTGGCGACCCCAAGATTTAAATAAGGGGTTAAGGTATTGATATCTTCTTCTAGTTTGAGGTTTTCTTGGGTTTTATTTTCAATTTGATGAAGGTGGGTGTCAATGGTATCAAGCAATTCACTTGCCTCTTTTGTCACTTCTTCAAAGGAATCACGATCAATTTCGTGAAAACTGAAAAACTTTTTCTTTTCATTTTTACTTAAGACCTCGATGCCTCGTTCGATTCTTTTTAATTCATGATTTAATTCACTTGGCAGACTGACTTCATCTTGGTGATCAAAAAGCATGAATTTGCTTTCATGTTGCAGGGCTTTAATTAAGGCTTCCCGTTCGCTTTGGGCAGTAAGTAAACGAATCTTTTTTACTGGAACAATCATTAGAGAGTAATATCCTTCACAATTTGTTCGACAATTTTATTTTTATTATTCGCGGAACTTTGGGCAATCCGTGCCGTAATTGCATCTTTTTTAACATCGAATTCGCCATTTATGACTTTAATTTGTTCGTCAGCTTGACGGGCGATTTCATTTGCTTGTTTCGCAATGTCTTGGGCATTCTTAGTGCGTAAGGTCGCTAATTCTTCATTAGTCTTCGTGAGTAATTCGGTGTTTTCTTCACGGGTTTTCACCAAAAGTGCCTTCGCATCTTTTTCCGCTTGAACGATTTTTTCTAGTACGCTCATAAGCCTCCTTTCCCTATAGGTGACCGCGCTTTTTAAAAACGCGTATATCAATACCTCGCGTAATATTCTAACATGTTTACATTATAAATGTAAGAGCGAGTAATGTATTTAATGCATTTTAAAAGCAAAAAATATTTTGATCATTTTAAAAATGGCTATTTATTAATACATTTTCTTTGTTATTGATTAGATAGTTTTTCAAAATAAGGACGATTGAGAATATAGATTGTTCGTTGCCCTTTTAGGCGGAGATAACCTTTTTCTTTGAAATAACGTAATTTTCGACTTAATGTTTCTTGTTTCATTCCTAAAAGTGAAGACCAATCACCTTTGCTGTAAGGTAAAACTACAATATCATCTTTCCCCGATAAATTAATTAATGAAGTCGCAATTCTTTCATCAACCGGGAGGAGGTTTGTTTCTTCAATCAAGGCTTCAGCTTTTTCAAGTCTTCCACTTAATTCTTTCATCACACTAAACATGGTATTTGGATGTTTTAACATATGTTCTTTTAAGGCTGCGGCACTTATTACACAAAGGTGGCAGTCTTCTACTGAGGTCGCGTAATCATTGGCTTCTTCATTACTAAAAAGTGATCTTTCGCCCATAAATTCGCCTGAACTTAGTACACGAATTACTTGTTCATTGCCTTCTTTATTTACTCTTGATACTTTAACTTTCCCTTCATGTACAACATAAAGGGCGTTTTTACTATCCCCGGCGCTATATATAAATTCACCTTTTTTGACTTTTAAAACTTTAATGAGATCAACAATTTCACTTTGTTCTTCCGCACTTAAGTTTTTAAAGATTGGAACCTTGGCAAGACAAGATTCATAGGCTTTTTTTGGTTTACTCATGTTTCTTTTTCCTTCGTCCCTTATATCTTAACAAACGCATGGCATTAATAATGACCACAAGCACTGAGAGTTCATGGACTAACATCCCAATTGCTAAATCGACCACTTTTAAAACAACACCAAGTAACAACACAAATACGGTAATTAAGGCAATAGTTATATTGGTTTTCATATTAAATACTGTTTTTTTACTGATGTTAATAGCATGATCCAATTTCCGTAAATCATCGGATAAAAGAATTACATCCGCAGTTTCGATTGCGACGTTTGTTCCGTTTAAGCCCATTGCCACACTTACGTCGGCGGTTGCTAATGCCGGGGCATCGTTAACGCCATCTCCGACCATTAAAAGCGGACCATCACTTTCTTTTAACTCGCCGACTAGTCGAACCTTATCTTCGGGTAAAAGATGGGCGTAATGAGATCGGAAGAGCGTCGTGTAGGGAAAGAGTGTAGATCTC
>CALAWM010000187.1 GCA_937895315.1 uncultured Caryophanales bacterium
AGCTGAACATACTGCCTTCAATAGCCGTAAACCAGCCTAAGTAATTACATTACACAAAAAAGAGGGATTACATCAGTAGTCCCTTTTTCTTTTGTGTCATAATACATATATGGAAGCCAAAAAGAAAAGTATCTTTATCGCCCTCCCCTTATGGATTTTAGTCTTTCTTGTTATTTTGATGTATTCGCCCTTTACGATCCGCTTTGGCGTAACATCCCCACAATATAGTAATGTAATTGGTGATGCCGCGCTTAAAGGGGAAACAAAAGTGACTGACATTGCCCTTTTAGGAGCCCATGACGCATTTAGCCACCAAATTGGGTTATTTAGTGATGTTGACCCGGCTGAATCCGGGATTGTGAAAAATAAGGCGGTAAACGCCGTATTTAAAGGGGGACTAGTTCGAGTCCTTAAAGCCCAAAAAGTAAATGCCACGACATTACTTAATCGCGGCGTTCGTTATTTTGATGTCCGGATTAGTTATCATCATGATAAGTGGTATACCAAACACGGATTAATTGATCAAGAATTAAAGTATTACGTTGGACAAATATATGATTTTTTAAAAGATAAACCAAAAGAATTTATTATCTTTGATATTCAACATATTTATTTAGGCACAAAAACGATGAATGACTTTATGAATTACTTTAGTGACATAACCCTCATTAAGGAAAATCTTACTCTTGATGACTTTTTAAATCACACCACGAGCCTTCCTTTAGGTGATCTTGAATATATTGATGTCCAAGGGGCGACGCACGGGGGAATTATCTTATTACTTAATGATGACGGCACCGCTTCCCTTAATCATGGGCGAAAGTATTATGAACGGGGCGACGGGGAAAGTAACACCAAAGCAATCCGCTCCAAATGGCATAATAAGCAAACCATTAATGATATTATTCCACTTATCGATGAAGAGGCTAATTATTTAAAAGAAGAAGTAAGTACCCCTTATTTCCGCGTTAATCAAGCGCAACTTACCCCCGACTATATGAAAAGACCAATCGGCACATTATGGGATTGGTCACTTATCAATTTAGCCGCTAAAAGTAATAAAGCCTTACTAAATAACACTAACTTTGATGAATGGTTAAAAGTAATGCCAATCTTTATGGTTGATTTTGCTAACAGTAATAACGGCCAATTTAATAGCCGGATTAATGAATTGATGATTGCCTATAACAAAGCACTATAAATAACATATAAATACTATTTTTTTGATTTTACGTAACTCTTAATTAATTATTTGTATTTTAATAATGCTTTTGGTATTATATCTACTGATAGGGGCGTAGTTAAATGGTATAGCAACGGTCTCCAAAACCGTTATTGCGGGTTCAATTCCTGCCACCACTGCCAAAAT
>CALAWM010000188.1 GCA_937895315.1 uncultured Caryophanales bacterium
TTAGAAGAAGGTTTAGATTACTTTAATAAAAATGATATGGTAAGTTTAAATCGCCTTACGACAAGAATTTGGCATTTAATGAATAATGCCCCAAAAATACCAGATCATCCGTACTGGAAGTATAAAATGTACCATACTTTTGAAGACTATTTAGCAGATGTTAAATTCCCGGATAAAAAAACTTATGATAAAAATAGTGCGGCTTTTAAAAAGGCAAATTACGCTGGATGGGTCGCGCAAATTATCGGGGGAGCAGTCGGTACTGCCGTTGAGGGATATGTTCCTGAAGCAATCCTAAAAGCCTTTGGTGAAATAAGAGATTATGTTCGTAAACCAAATACTTATAACGATGATATAACATATGAAATCGCCTTCCTAAAAGCGTTAGAACGTAAAGAAAAAGCACTTACCTCTGCTGATATTGGCGAAGAATGGATGGCGCTTATTCCTTTTGGGTGGTCAGCGGAAGAATGGGCCCTTAAAAACTTAAAACTTGGTATATATCCTCCTGAATCTGGTTATAAACATAACCCATATCGGGAATGGATTGGCGCACAGATGCGGGGTGCAGTCTGTGGCATGATTGCGCCGGGAGATTATAAAAAAGCGGCTTATTATGCGTTTATGGACGGAATTGTCTCACACCATAATAACGGGGTACTAGGTGAAGTATTTAATGCCTTATTAGTCGCCGGCTCATATGTTGAAAAAGATAATAAGAAATTACTTAAAGAAGTAATTGAATTAATTCCGCAGCAAAGTGAATATTACGGCGTCATTAAGTTTGCCTATGATGCATGTAACGAAAGTAAAACATGGCAAGAAGCATGGACAAAATGTCGTAAGCGGTTTGAAACCTATAACTGGATTCATGCTTATCCAAATGCGGCCGCTGAAATCATTTCACTATGGTTTGGCAATAATAACTTTACAGAAACGATGTCAATTTGTTGTCATTGTGGTTATGATGTCGATTGTAATGCCGCGCAAATCGCCACCGCGCTTGGCATTCAATTAGGGATTGAAGGGATTGATCCGCATTGGCTTAAACCGATTGGTGATGAACTAATTACCTACCTTCGTGCTCATGAAAAAATGAGTATTCAAGAACTTGCTGATTTAACGACAAAACTTGCGCAAAGAGTGTAGAGGTACCTATATGAAAAAAGTATTTGTTGTTGGTAGTCTAAATATGGATTTGGTCATTCGTACCCCAATCTTTCCTCGGGAAGGGGAAACAGTTTTGGGTCAAGACTTTTTCCTAAACCCTGGTGGAAAAGGGGCAAATCAAGCCGTTGCGAGTGCTAAACAAGGAGCGCCAACTTATTTACTTGGTGCAACCGGGAATGACCTTTTTGGTGATCAAATTAAAGAAGGACTCACTAATTACGGCGTAAATTCTAATCTATTAAAAACTAAGGATGTTCCGACTGGGGTGGCAATGATTGTTTTGCATAATGGCGACAATCGGATTATTGTAAGTCCTGGAGCCAATTATGAATATAGACTTGAAGAGGCAAAAGATGATTTAAAAACCCACAGTAATCCTGGCGATATTGTCGTTTTACAACTTGAAATCAAACGGGAAATTGTTGAAGAATTAATACCCTTTGCCAAAAAACTTGGTTTATTTGTCATTTTTAACCCCGCGCCGATGTGTAGTCTCTTAGATTTCAAAGTCTTAAAAGACGTTGATCTTTTGATTATGAATGAATGGGAAGCAAAAGCCTTAACAAAATCGGAAAAAGATGACCTTAATACTGGGGCTATTCTCGAAAAACTCGTGACTTTGGGGGTAAAAGATGTCATCATTACTTTAGGGGCTAAAGGCGGAGTATTCGTTCATAACGGAAAAATTGCATATTATGATGCCTTTAAATCCAAGGTAGTCGACACGACTGGTGCCGGAGACTCTTTTGTTGGATCGCTTGCCGCTTTCTTAGTCAATGATGAATCATTACAAAGCGCCATTAAGAAAGCAAGTTACGTCGCAGCCATTACGGTTTCGCGAAAAGGGGCGCAACAAGCCATCCCGACAAAAGCGGAAGTTAGTATATATTTTCAAGAAATAAAGGAGAAACATGCGCGTTAATCTAAAATTTATTGCTGATAAAGCTGGTCTTTCCCAAGTTAGCCAAGGAATATAATTACAAAGCAAACTCCTTAGCCCGGGCTTTAGCGACAAAAAAAACAAATATTATTGGCTTAATTGTCCCTGATATTACTAACTATTTCTTCGCGGAAACGGCGCTTTATATTGAATCAAAACTAAAAGAACATGGTTATAGTCTTATTTTATGTAATACGGCCGACCATGCAGTTGAGGAAAAGAAATATATTGACCTGCTTTTAAGCTATGGGGTTGATGGCTTATTAATTTGTATTTCGCATGAATCACTTTTTGATGAAACATTAATTAAGCGTTTAGAAAAACTAGATATTGCCTGCGTTGCCTTTGACCGTTTTACGGAAAACTTACCATTTCCCTATGTATCAATTGATAATGTGCATGGATCAAAACTGGCGACTGAATATCTTATAAATAATGGGCATCATAAAATTGGTTTTATCGGCGGTCCGCAAAATGTGTTGTCTGCAAATAAACGGTTAGAAGGTTATAAAGCAAGTTTAAAAGAAGCAAACATTCCCTTTAATAACGATTATGCCCGAATTGGTCACTATCAATTTGATGGCGGATATAGTGCTGGGTTATCTCTTCTTAAAGAAACAGATGTCACAGCGGTTTTTGTCGCAAATGATATGATGGCGTATGGTTTTTATAAAGCAGCCCGCGAATTAGGTCGAAAGATACCTGAAGATATTTCTGTCATTGGCTTTGATGACTTATTATTCTCGACAACGCTTGATGTACCGTTGACAACAATGAAACAATCGACGGATGAACTTGCCTTAAATGTTTGTGATATATTACTAAAAAAACTAAATAAACAAAAACATCCCGCGAAAGTTATTTTAAGCCCGCGTCTTACTGTTAGGAATAGTGTCAAGAAGGTTTAAAGTAGTTTTTTTCTTTAGAAAACAATATGAATCAAGGTGTTGAGCGCTTTGATTTTTCTTTATATCTATATACTCAAAATCAATTACTAATAATGGTATGATAAAGAGGAGGACTATGTTATGCATTTTAAGAAAATAACTACATTTATATTAGCAGGACTTTTTGCACTTTCGGGATGTAAAAAGGCTCCTGATGAATATCGACTTAACATTAATGTGATTGGGGCAGGAGAAGTAAGCGGAGCCACCTCGGGAACTTATAAAAAAGGTAGTGAGTTTACATTAACGGCGACGCCAAATGAAGGTCATTATTTTGAAAAATGGGATGACGCTAGTAGTGCACCTAATGTTGATCTTAGTAAACTTACTTACTCCTTTGTTTTAAATGAAAATCGCATTGTCAGTGCTTTCTTTAAAGAAGTAGTCCCAGTTGAATATTCCCTTACTTTAAAAGTAGTCGGTAACGGCACAATAAGTGGCGCAACTAGTAAAAACTATGTTGAGGGAAGTGAAATATACATTACAGCCAATCCGGAAATCGGCCATAACTTTGTGCGCTGGGAAGACTCTTTTAAACCGGGAGATATGACGCTAAAACAGATTAGTTACGCCTTCCGTATATATGAAAACCGTACAATAACGGCTTATTTTGAAGAAAAACCAGTCGAAGAGGTGTTTTTCACCTTAACTTTAGAAGTGGAAGGAGACGGCACTATAAGTGGAGCCGAATCAGGGAGTTACGCCCAAAATACGACTTTTACAATAAATGCCACCCCGCTTCATAGCACTGCTAAATTTGTGCACTGGCGGATCACTACTGAGCAAACTGTGTTAGACACTAATCCAACATTTACCTTTACTTTGAGTGAAAAATATACGATTACAGCAGTGTTTGTTATCGACATTGGTGATGACTTATATTACGCGACTTTTGGCCATAAATTTAATGCCTCCGCGGACTTTGTAAAAGATGGAGGAACTAAGGTAATAAATGGCCTAACTTGGGACTTTTCACCATTCTCTTTCATTGGCCAAAATGGCACAGTTGGCGTGCAAATTGGCAGCAAAAATAATCCCCAACGAAATGAATGGACGCTTTCAACTAACTTCGGGGGATATGTCAAATTACTGTCTTTCTCCTACACATTATGTGGGGCAAATGGTAATAACTTTGATAGTAGTGTCCTGCTTGGTGATGATTATCTCTTTAAAACAAATAATATTTCAAC
>CALAWM010000189.1 GCA_937895315.1 uncultured Caryophanales bacterium
TAAGTCATGAAGGGCACGACTATTGTCCGTAATGGTTAAGACGCCACTTGTTAAGAATATTGGAATAAAGAATGTATAAAAGTTAAGGGCGGTTTCCACAACTCCAAAGACAAGGAAACGTAATAAAACATTGATAAAGCGCGGTTTATAGCCTTCTTTTGTAACAACGGCAAGACCAGTGATAAACTTACCAAAACTACGGCCATAACCAACGAAAAGCGGGAATAAAAAGGTAGGGACAATCGCGCCAATAAAACTACTGATTGTTAGATTGAGAACTAAGAATTGACGAATTGGTGCTTCAAACGCTTTATACTGCGGGTTTTCTTTAAAGTCATTGATGGCGTAATTATATAGTTCAATCCATTTACTTTCTTTTTGATCAGGGGTTAATTCGCTTTTAAAGGTATAAGTAATGACGCCGTCCACCGTGGTAAAGGTAAAGAAACTTGTATCTTCACCCATTTTAAGAATAGTAGTGTGATAGTCAAATGGTTTTGTGCCGTCGTAATACATACTATTTTCATAAACAAAACCACTATCAGGGGTTAGATAAAAATATTCTAAACGGTCAAACATTACTTCTTCATAGGCATTAATGTCGGTTGATATATAAATTGGTTCTTGATTACTATTTAAAAAATATAAACCAGATTTAAATTTGTAATCATTAAATTCTTTTTTGGCGGCTTTGGTCGCTGGACTATTGGCGTTTATGCCATCGACAATCGCAAAACTAAAAAAGCCGATTAAGACAATAAATAGTAAGTCGACTAAATAAGCGATAAGTCTTTTACCATAGGGAGCATTTGTAATACTTGGATATTTTCTTTTACTTTTCCGGGGACGCATAATAACTAATTATAGCATTTCACCTTAAATTAATGCTTGATATATTTGTTTTTAGATGAAATATAGGTTATTCAAATGAGATTTGAATTTCATGATAGAATGGAATTATGAAGAAGAATAAAAAGTTTCGGCAAAATTGGTTTTTTCACGTCATTAAATTTATTTTGAATATTTATAAAAGAAAACCATTGATTGTTAATGAAAGTGGATTACCGCTTGATCACGCCGCGATTATTGTCGCCAATCATAGCGGGGCGGCCGGACCGATGGATATTTCTTTATTCTTTCCTTATCCTTTTATCCCGTGGGGTGCCCATCAAATGAAAGAAGGCTATCGTTCACGGTGGAATTACGCTTATCACATCTTCTATCGCCAAAAAATGAAGTATGGCAAGTTTAAAAGTTTTGTGCTCGCCACTCTTCTATCAATTATTAATAAGTTTCTTTATGTCAATATGCGCCTAGTACCCACTTATCAAGATATACGAATAACGAAGACGATGCGCGACAGTTTGAAGCATTTAAATGATAATATCCCGATTCTTATCTTCCCCGAAGACTCAAGGGAAGGATATGAAGATGAAATTAGTCACTTTAATGATGGTTTTGTCGTCCTCGCCGATTATGCTTACAATCACCGTAATATCGATTTACCAATTTATCCCGTCTATTATTCAAAACACGACCGCATTATTATCATTGGAAAACCATTAATCTATAGTGAGTTAGTGAAGGAAAATATAAAAAGGTCAGACATTGCTGACCTTCTAAGAATCAAAGTTAATGAACTTTATGCTTCAATTAAAAGCCGGAAAGTTAAACATAAAAACCGTTAGTCTTAGGCAACTGGTCCACTTTCGGCAATAACGACTGGGACAACGATATCAATATTTTTATTTTGGAAATAAGCTATCAATTGACGTCTAAAGTCTCTTTCAACCCCAATGTGCTTGCGGTTTTTCGTTTTAATGTTGATTGTAAACTTTAAACCATCGTTAAGATCAATTAAAAGGACCTTCTCGGGCATTTCTAATACTTCGGTGTTCTTTTCTTTAAACTTATTTAAGAAGTTTTTGAAATCCGCGGATTCAAGTTCTTTTAAGTTAAAGTCATAATCCGCCCGGAATTCAATGACGGCAAAACTCGGATTAAGACTCATGTTTTTAATGACCCGAATGTCCCCGTTATTAATGGTAATAACTTCACCCTTCCAGTTTTGCATTTTGATGCGGCGTAAACCAACGTCAATAATGGTGCCGGCTTGGCTGCCAATTTCGACGTAGTCTCCAATCTTAAAGGTTTTTTCTAGTATCAAAAACATTCCAGCGATAACGTCTTTAATTAATTCTTGGGCGCCAAACCCAATCGCAAACGCTAAGACTCCAGCCCCAGCGAGTAACGGAATCAAATCAAGCCCTAGTTCGCTTAAAATCATTACCGCAATCCAGAAAAAGAAAAAGAATTGAATAATGTTATTAAGTAAGCGCCGGACGGTTTGTTGTTCTTTTGATTCAGTCCGTCCTAATTTCTTTTCAAATGATTTGGAATTAAAAAGAATAATTCTAACAAGTCTCGTCACAATAAAGGCCAGGACCACCCACATTAAAATCATGATCGCGGTCACGATAAAATTTACTAAACCTTGATTGGGAATAATTGTAATTAATTGTTCTCTTAATAATGTTCGTAGTTGTTCTGCTAAACTCATAATCTACCTCCGCGCTTAATTTTACCCTAAATGGGTAAGAAATTACATAAAAATGACAAAATCCGGATTATTTATACGTGAAATATCCCGGTTTTGTAATGGTATTTAAAAGACAAACCGCAAAAGGGCGGTCAATATCGTGACGGCTAGAAAGATAATTCCGCCAAAGATTGAAAGAAGTAAGACGATAAAAAAGGCCACGCCGCCAAAGACAAAAAAGGCGATAATCCCAAAGATGAATAGTAAGATACTTCCGATTATGCCGGCAATAAAAGAAAGGATTGACGGTAGTCTTTTAATAAAGTTAAGCGCGGCATATATTAATAATACAATCGCAATTCTAACGAGTGTAAAGACGATGATGTTTTGAACAGTTTGTCCCGAAGGAAATAATGATACCCCAATGAAGGTAAGACCAATAAGGAGCGCAATACTTCTTACTAATTTATGTTTAATCGGCACATAACTACTTAAAGAAATAAGGGTGATTATGGTTCCCCCGACCAGTAAGATGAGATTTGGGGTCCCTAAGACACTATTTAGAAAGATGATTTCTAAAGTGACGGCGGCGACTAAAAGGAGTAATAATGTTCCTAACCCTTCTTTATTTACACTTGGTCTTCTTTTGACCTCATTATTCTCACTATTAACGTATTCGGGCTTAACCTTTTTAACTTTGACTGGTCGTTCTTTCTGATAACGACTACTAAGCATAATGATGACATATATTAAAACCCCTAAGAAGACTAAGCCACTGATAACTAGGGTAATAATTAACCAAGGTTCCATTATTTAACTTCCTCACTTTCTAAGAATTCTTGATCACTAAATAAACGACCAAGAACCCGAACAAATAATACAAGAATTCCCCACATAATTAAAGCAATAAGCGCAATTAGGGAAAGGGTAAAGAAACTTGTTAATTCTAAGAGTGCAAAGAAAAGTAAAGAATATAAAACGTAAGATAAGACACTAGCAATCCCTAGGCCAAAAGACATCACAATATAAGGTTCTTCTTTCGCTTTTAATTCTTTAATACGTCGCCCCGGATTAAGTCCGGTTTGATAAACACTATTTAAAAAAGTGCGCGTTAATAATCCGCTCCAGGAAAGGGGGATTAGTAACGTATCTAAACCGCTTCGTTTTGGTCGTATCTTTTCTTCTTTTGTTGCATAATGCTTTTCTAACTTCAATAGAAAAGGCATCAATCCGTAATAAAAGCCAATGCCTAAAGCCATTATGATGACCGGAATAAAAGTAAATAACGCCGTTAATAAATAGATAACAATATATAAGGGTACTAAAAGAATCGTTAATAATACCCCTAAAGTAATCGTCATTAAACGATACATAAATTTCTTAAACGGGTTTTGATTGATGATAATATAGTTTTCCGGTTTATAAAAGATATTAATTGTATGTTTTACTGTTTTAATTAAGCCGTGTTTAAAGTGGAGACGATAGAAAGGCACTAAGACTTTATCAATTTTTTGGAATTTCATACATCTTCCTCCCCAAAAATTATAACATATTAAAAATAATTGTGTAAAAAAAGTGTAAATATTTTATAAAAAAGTTGTTAACCACTATTTGTAGCGGTCTAAATTATTAAATATTTCAAGGGCGTAAGCTTTAAAAGCCTTTTCGTCTTTCATTAAAGACCATAACTCTTCTTGCATCGCTTTCATATACTTTGTTTCAAGCCATACTTTAATATAACCAGTTTCACTATATTTATCGATAAGATGGGCGTAAACATCATTATAGATATTTTCAAAAGTTAAACCTTCCCGAAAGCGATATAAAAGCGCTCTTGCGACGACAATATCCGCCGGTTCAGCGCGGTCTGCTTCACTTATAATCATGCCGTATATTGAACGCGGTGCGCTTTTACTACTTGCTCGATGATCTTCAACGGCTTCACTCATAATCTTAATTTCCGAAGCGTTAAATGTCTTTTGGATGAAAGGATCATCTCTTAGCATCTTGGCCCCGATTAAATGATGAGTCTTCCGCTCTACAATTAAACCAACATCATGAAAAGCACTGATGACATACATCATATTTAAATCGACATTATAATCATGACCAATATCTAACGCTCTTTTAATGACATCAAAAACATGGTTACCGCGATGGGCGTAATCTAAAGTTTGATATAAAGGTAATATGTTATTTTCAATATAGGTTTTAAGTTCTTTATTAATCATTTTATGTATGGCGTCCCGGGAGCGACTCGAACGCCCGACTTACAGTTTCGAAGACTGTTGCTCTATCCAACTGAACTACCGGGACACTATAATAAGATTAAACTTTTTATGGGGAAATGTAAAGAAAAAGCCCACTCTTTCGAGTGGGCTAAACCATTTAGGATAATAGTAGTACTAGTATATTAGATGACCTTTGGTAAGAATGTTGCAGTACCAGTGAAGGCATCAGTTGCTAAGTCTAACTCAACCACTAATGTAACAACATAAGTTCCGGCGGTTTCGATGACGAAGTTTGCGCCACCTTCTCCACCAAATCCGGTATCCCAACCATCATAAGAACCAAGGGCGCTTAATTTGGCTTTGAATTCACCGGCGACCATTTCGTATTCACCAGTATAAGTAATGGCGACTTTGCCATCAGCGACGACTGGAGCAACGCTTTCCGTTAATGGAGCGCTGTCAGTATCCCAACCGGTTGCAAGGGCATTACCACGAAGGACAAATGCTAATTTTTGCATAACGATTTTGGTTTTGGTGAATAAGACCATGTAATAGCCTTCGCCACCGACGTCAACTTTAAGGTTTCCGCCTTCAGCAATAACGGTTACACCATCTTTTTCTTCAGTAGGTTGAATAATGCTGGCTGGTAATTCGTTGGTGTCTTTTGGACCAAACACTGAACTCCATGAATTGTCAGCACGTAATTTGAATTCAGCACCTTCTGGTAAGAAGATGGCGCGGTAGAAGTAATAGTCACCGCTTTCATTGTAATGCATTGAGAAGTCTTTTTGGATGGAGGTTGGATCACCTTCGACCGTTTCGTTGCCCCAGTTATTGATGGTGCCAACGAGACCCCAATCAGCGATTTCACCTTCGGCTGGATCTTGACGGACTCCGGCGCCAGTGGCATCACCTAAACGGGTAACTTTTGCGTATAACCAAGTGGTTTCAACTTCGATTTTGTATAATCCAGCGGTTGTAACTTGAATATTGGCTAAGTCGCCTTCTTGAATTTCAGGGACGTGGTCTTCTTCTTTAATCTTGCTCCAGTTAAATTCTAAGTCGCTATCCCATGGACGGCCAGGGATTTTAACCTTGAATTTACCAAGGTAACCGATTTCGATTTCAATACTATAGAGGTTGCTATCTTCGGCTTTGGTTAAGTATGATTTTGTATCCCAATCAGTACCTTCAACACCGGAGGCATTCCAGTTAATATAGCTGACATCGGTATTTTGTAAATCACCAACAAGGTGGAATGTTCTTTCATCTGGAACGTATTCTGGACTGAAATCCCATTTACCATAGATTGATGTATCTTTTTAATTAATGTGTCAAAACTGAATTCTGCACTATAGGCTTCATCAACCCACCAACCTGCGAATTTGTAATCTTTACGAGCAGCAGGATCGGCTGGTTTTTCAACTTTGGTGCCATCTTCAACTTCGACTTCTTTGTAAAACTTACCAACGTTGTCTTCATAGAATTCAACAGTATGGTAGACTTTTTCGACACTGTCTTCGACAGGTGGTTTGGTACAGCCAGCAAGGAAGCCAAGGGATAACATTGCGACGACTAAACCTTTATCTTTTTTGTCATATGTTCTCCTTTTCATTATTTTTTGCCTAAATGGTTTTTTTGGCATAATTCATTATATAACTTGTAAGCGCATTCAGTCAAGAATGAAACAAGTTGCAAAGGGGGAGAAATTCACTTGTTAAGGCGATATATATTTCCCCCTTTTAATGATAAATTAACTAACTTTCTTTTTCCGTAAAAGGAAGAAAGCAGCAACCCCGGCGCCAGCGACTAAAACGACGGGTAAAGTGATATAAAGCCACACTAAGTTGGTCGGTTTTGGTTCATTTGGATCAGTAGGATCAACCGGGTCAATTGGGGTAAAGGCTTTATCACGAACAATAATAGTTGTGTTGGTGGCTAAAGTATGGGAACCTTCAACTTTTTGTCCATGTTCAAGTTTGCCACTTGTGTCGACTAAGACGTATTTGCCGTCTAAATCATCAACGCTTAAGCGGGAACCAACGGCGAAGATGTAAACGGTGTAAGTATGGTCTTGGTCTTTAAGCGTTAAGCGAATAACATTATCGCTATAGCCAATTTCACTACCGTATTCAAAAGTAACATTGCTGGTGATATCATCTCTTGTTGTATATTGGAAAGCAGGGATATCACGTTTAACAGCGATTAATTGTTGATAATAACTAAAGACATTTAAATTCGTAATCTTTTCATCCCATTTAATGCTATTAACTTCATATGGGCTTTGATAACTATTGTGATCAAAAGTGCCGTCTCCTAAAGGTTTACTCCGTAAGATTTCACTACCGGCGTGGATAAATGATACGCCTTGGGAAAGTAATACGACGGTATCAGCTTGTAAACTTTGGAGCGCTAAACGGCTTTGGTCATATTCGGCACCGGCCATGACGATTTTGTCATAAAGGGTATTGTTGTCGTGACAGGCGACATAGTTGACAGTTTGTTCCGGGCTACTTTGCGTTCCCCAAATTTTTCCAAGCATTCCGTCTCTAATTTTATTTTTAATAATGACTTGAGAGGCAACTTGGTCGGGCGGTAATTGGACCCAGCCTTTACTTTTTTGGTTATTGGGGCTTAATGCATCACGGATTTGATCATTAAAAGCACCAACACCGGGGGCATTATGAATATTCTTTTGGGTCGCCGGGCTACTAACACCGGTTTTATCCATATCCCACGCTTCACCAATAATAAAGATGTCTTCGCGGATTGTTTTGGCTTTAGTCCGTAAAGTGTTCATGGCTTGAGTTGTATGAAGTCCCATTAAGTCAAAGCGGAAACCACCTATTTTATATTCTTCGACCCAGAAAGCGGTTGAATCACGCATAAAGCGTTCCATCATAATCCGTTCACTGGCGGTGACGTTTCCAACGCCGCTACTATTATCCGGAGCACCTTCGGGGGTATAACGGAAATAGTATCCGGGCACTAATTTCGTAAAGGAATGGGCGCTTAAACTGGCGACGTGATTATAAACAACGTCCATAATAATCCGAATATCTTCGGCGGCATATGCTTTAACAACTTCTTTAAATTCACGAATCCGCACTAAACCGTCATAAGGATCACTTGAATAAGAACCTTCAAGGACATCATAGTTTTGGGGGTTATAGCCCCAGTTAAAGGATGGATTCCGTTCATCATTTTGTTGATCATAAAATGGAATAATTTGTAAGGCATTGACGCCTAATTCTTTAATATGGTCAAAACCAGTTTTCACGGTTACGCCATCTTTGGTATAAGTTGTGCCTTCTTCAATAAGACCAAGGAACTTTTTGCGATTAGCTTCCGTACCGTTCCACGTATCATCGGCGGTTAAATCGGCGACATGAAGTTCATAAGGAATAATTTCTGTTTGCTTTTTAACCGAATAATTAACGTCATTCCAGCCGGTTGGATTTGTTTTTGAAAAGTCAACAATCATCCCGCGGACACCGTTAATCCCAGCACTTTTGGCGTAAGGATCAGTTAATTCAATACTGCCAGTTGGATGGGTGGCGACGAAAGTATAATATTTTCCGTGTAAGTCACCGTTTAAGGTAATACTCCACACCCCTTTTTCCCCACGGACAAATTGATGTTCAGCATAAGTATCATCACCTTTTTCAGCATTTAAGGAAACCGGCGTACCGTTTTCGTAAATCCGTAATTTTAAATCACTAACGGTTGGCGCCCAGGCTTTAAAGATTGAGGAACTAGGAGTATAAGTAACCCCTAAGTCATCACCATCATACGTCATCGTTTCGGCAAAATAAGGATCATCAAAGATACCATTAAGTCCGACCGCACTCGTGACGGGATCACCATTTTCAAAATGTACTTTTACTTCATATCCAGCTTCAAAGTCGGGGACAAATGATGCTCCTAAATCGATGATAAACGTATAGTTATAAGTCGTTGTGTTATAAGGCGGGGACACTAGACTTACTTTAACAGCCGCTCCGCCACTTAAAAGAGAATAACTCGTCGGTTTATTATTCGTTACAACTCTAATTTTGGTCTTGGATGTAAAGACACTTTCACTGATTTGATTGGCAAAGGCTTCTTCACTACTTTTAAATACTCTGGTCGAGCCATTTATTAAGTAGAAATGATAAGCGTTTGTCGTCGCATCAAGGGTATAATCAGCATACTTTAAATTAACGTCGGGGGTTTGGAATGACCAACCACCTTTACTTTTAATTAAGAAGTTAATTTGGGTTTGATCAGTAAAGTTTGCGACTGGCAGGTAGAAGTATTTCCCATACGTATCTTCCGAATATGGGAAAGTATATTCATTTCCTTCTTGGTTTTGCCCCCAAACCCAGAGAGCATAGTTGTTATAAAGACCGTCATTCCGAAAATAATGAAACACTAGATGCGGTTCGGCAAAATCGGGAAGAGGGTCAGTTACCGCTTCTTGGACAACCGGCGGGGTCATTGCTTCAGTCTTTGTCGCATATTCGCTTAAAAGACCGCTACTCCCGACAAGCAGTAAGAAGGCTAAGACGCTCGTCTTTAAAAACTTTTTCATGAAAAGTCTCCTTTCTTAACGATTATATTTATCAATTAAATAGCGTAAAAATGAACTTTCTTCGTCAAAGGTTTTGAAATCAACCATTTTCCATTCCCAGTTTGGCGAATCAATGGTACTTGGTGAATTCATTTTGCTTTCTTCACCTAAACGCAGTAAGTCTTGCATTGGGAAGATGGCATAACGGGCATCACTCCCAAAGTTATAGGCCATGAAATTATCATAGAAATTATTAAATTCACTATATCCTAATTGGGCAAGGTAATGATTGGCGTCATGGAAGAATTTGTGGTCCCGTCCTCTAAACCATCCGCGAATTGGTGAGTTATCGTGGGTGCCAGGATAAACTAAACGATTTTCTTTCCATTCCCCACGTTTTTCATATGGATTAAAGGTAAATTGGGTTATTTCCATCCCTGGTAAGTTATAGTGATCACGAAGTTCTAATACTTCAGGACGTAAGTCTCCTAAGTCTTCGGCGACAATTTGAATGTCGGGGAGCGCTTTATAAATGGCATCAAATAATTTGTAGCCCGGCGGATAAGCCCAGTGCCCCGTCGTGGCTTTTTCGCTCCCAGCCGGAATCTTCCAATAGGAATCAAACGCTCTAAAGTGATCAATCCGCACATAATCATAAAGTCTTGCGCAATATTCAAGACGGTCAATCCAGAACGCAAAGTTCGTTTTTTCTAAATAGTCCCAGTCATAAAGTGGGTTTCCCCAAAGTTGCCCATCGGCGTTAAAGTAATCGCCAGGGACCCCACCGACAAAGGTTGGGAAATCATGTTCATCAAGCAGGAATACTTTTTTGTTTTTCCAAACGTCAATGCTATCGATACCGACGTAGATAGGAATGTCACCCACGATTAACATATTATATTTATGGGCGTAGGCGCGTAAGTCTTGCCATTGGGTGTAGGCAATGTATTGGAGCCACATTTCAAATTCAATACTTTTCTTGAAAGGTTTTAAGTCGACCCCTTTCCGATTAATGATCCAATCGCGGTGTTCTTTTTTCCAGTAATGCCATTGCACTAAGTTGTTCGCCTTTTTAAAAGTAATAAAGGTGGCGTAGTCTTTGACCCAACTATTGGCTTTGACCCACGCTTTAAAACCGCGTCGTCCTTCTTTTTTATAGTTTTGGAACGCTTGTTTTAAGTAACGTAATTTAAAAACCCGCACTTTGTCATAACGGACCTTTTTACTACGGGCAAAATAACTTGGGACATTACTTAAGAGTCCTTCTTTTTCAAGAATTTCCAGCGAAATATAAAGTTCATCAAAAGGTTTACTCCCAAATGGTTGATAAGGAGAATTTCCATACCCTAAAGGGTTAATTGGCAATATTTGCCATAATTTAAAGCCCATTTTGCTCGCTTTTTTAATAAAAGTGCGACCACTTGGGCCAAAGTCGCCAATTCCGTGTTTGCTAGGAAGAGAGCTAATTGCTAAAAGAATGCCTGCTTCACGCATGAATATTATTTCCTTTCTAAAATAACCGTGCTATATGGGGAAAGGGTTAATTGCCCATTTTCTAAAGTACTACGTACCCCCATCGTGTAAATATCATGAACTATTGTTAGTTCGTATTCTTTTATATATTTGGTTAAATCAACCGTGACTGGTTCACGGTCGACATTATGAACGATATGGACAAAGTTATTGCCGTTATGTTCATTTACTTTGATACTGGCTAAATAGTTATTATTAAGCCGTACTTCTTCAACGCGAGCGTTTTT
Source organism: uncultured Caryophanales bacterium (assembly GCA_937895315.1). Classification (GTDB taxonomy): domain Bacteria; phylum Bacillota_I; class Bacilli_A; order RFN20; family CAG-826; genus UBA1361. The sequence goes on from CALAWM010000189.1 coordinate 11,083, forward strand.
AAACCACGGATAACCGTTACGGACATTAATTACTTTCCGGTAATGGTTTAGTAAACTCCATGGATCTTCAAGTCCTTCTTTGACTCCATCCCGAATTTGATTTTGCATTGGATAATCGGTAAGGGGTGGTAAATCGGTCCGTTCGGTATCATTTTCTTTTTGCCAAAGCATTGGTAAACGCCGATTGGCGTCGGTCATATTTGTCATCCGTGTACCTTTAATACCAATTTCTTCCCCGTAATACATAAAGGGGACACCAGGCGTTAAGATAAAGACACTCGCGGCGAGTTTTTGCCGTTCTAAGAAATCCCTTAAAAACATTTGACTTGATCGGTCCATG
>CALAWM010000190.1 GCA_937895315.1 uncultured Caryophanales bacterium
AAGAGTCTGGGAAATACCAGACTCTTTTGTTTGTACGTTGATTCTTAACGTTTGGAGAATTGTGGAGCGCGTCTTGCACCTTTAAGACCGTATTTCTTACGTTCTTTAGCACGTGCATCACGAGTTAACATTCCCGCTTTTTTAAGAGTGCCGCGATCTAATCCGGCTTCAAGTAATGCCCGCGCAATTCCTAAACGGATTGCCCCGGCTTGGCCAGTAAATCCACCACCATGGACATTAGCGACGACATCATATTTATCAGCGACATCAAGTAAGGTTAATGGTTGTTTTAAGTCCATAACAAGCGTTTGATATGGCATATATTCATTAACATCTTGATCGTTAACGATAATGTTGCCTTTACCAGCTTTTAAGAAGACACGGGCGACGCTTGATTTACGACGACCAGTACCTAAATAGATTTCGGTTTTTTTCTTTGCCATTATTTACTTCCTCCAATATAACGAAGTGGTAATTCCACTGGTTGTTGGGCGCTGTGTTTGTGATCTGGACCTTCATAGACAAATAATTTTTTAATCATTTGCCGACCAAGACGGCCTTTTGGTACCATGCCCCAAACTGCTCTTTCGACCATTTCAACTGGATAGTTGCTGATCATTTCGCCAGCAGTCCGAACCCGAAGGCCACCTGGACGTTGGCTAGTGTTGTAATATTTTTTTGTTTTAAGTTTGTTTCCGCTTAAACTAACCTTTTCCGCATTAACGATAATAACGTAATCACCGCAATCAACGTTAGGGGTATATTCAGGTTTGTTTTTGCCCATTAGTGCCATAGCAACTTCGCTTGCTAACCGACCGAGTGGAAGATCAGTAGCGTCAACGACGTACCATGTACGACTAACAGTGTTTTGTTTTGCGTTTGTTGTTTGACGTAGCATTTGTATATTTCTCCTTTACCAATTTTCGTCTTACCGGGACGACAAATGGCAGATATGCCGTATGTAATAATAATATATTTACAATATATTGTCAATGTTAATCGTTTATAAATTTGTCACTTAGTTTATACTTCTTCTAAAAGAAGGGCAATATTTTGAAAATACATTGGTTTTGCATAGTTTTATAAAAAAGCCACCTTGGCGGGTGGCTTATATTGATTAATTTATTATTTAGCGGCGGTTGCCCATAATGACTACTAAAAGGCGGAGAATTTGTAAATAAATCCAAATGACTGTAACAAGAATGCCAAGGCCAACTTGCCATTCATACATTTTAGGGGCGCCACTTGCCACTAAGTTTTTCGCATTATCAAAATCAATAATTAGCATAATGGCTCCTAAGATAACAAGGGCACTAAAGACGATAATCATCAACGGATAGTTATTAAGAATACTTAGATGAAAGTCGGGGGCGGAAAAACGAATAATTAAAAGGACGATTGATCCAATTAAAATAGAGATTAAGGCACCCATGACAAAACGGACTAAAAAGGGCGTTGCTCGTACTGCGCCGATGGCATGTAAAAAGGCCATAACCCCTACAATTGCAAAGGTCCCTACTAAAGCCATCATCCCCACTCCTGGTAAATAGAAATTAACCATTCCGGTGAGGGTTCCATATAATAGACCTTGGAATATCGCATATAACATCGATAAAACCATCGCTCCTTTTGGAAAAATCATCGCAAAGAAGACAAGGATGGCTGAACCAAACGCTCCCACCAAAATTAAGGGAAGTAAGACCGGTTCGGGGATAAAAAATGATCCAACACCGGCGGCGATTGTTAGTAAGACGAGAAAAATAGTTTTGCTAATAATTCCGCCCCATGAAGCAGTTTTTGTTGTGACTTCAGAATAAATTCCGCTATCAACATTTTTTTGCATATTCCGGAACACCGGATTACTTGATTGACGCATAAAGATACCTCCTTATTAGTAAATGCCATAAGCATTATAACATTAATGTTATGCTTCTAGGACATTGTGATACACTTCTTGCACGTCTTGGACATCTTCTAAAAGGTCAAGAATTCGTTTAAAAAGTACTAAATCATCACCTTCTAATGTAACTTTATCATTCGGAATCATCCGGATTTCACTAATGTTAAATTCTTTAATTCCGACTTCATAAAGCGTTTCGCGCGTTTTACCAAATGCGGTTGGGTTCACTAAAACTTCAATAATGTTATCTTCTTCATTTATGTCCCAAACATCGACATCATTTAAAACAAGTGCTTCTTCGACTTCATTTAAATTACCACCTTCAAAGGCAAATAAACCTGTTTCCGTAAAGTTATAGGCAACACTTTGAAAGGTGGCATCACCCTTTTTAATTGCCGCTTTAATATCACTTACTGCCCGATTAATGTTGTCGGTTAAAGTATCAACCACAATATTAAAACCACCCGGTCCCATGATTTCATAGCGCCCAGGGATATACGCAACGTTTTCTGAACCTTCCGCCTTTTTAATGGCACGGTCCATGACGTCTTTTGTCGCTCCCATTGTCCGATATTTATCAAGGGCAGCCCG
>CALAWM010000191.1 GCA_937895315.1 uncultured Caryophanales bacterium
CTTGCAGGGCTACCAAGTTTTTTAATTTCACCAACGCTATAAGGTGGGAAATTATAATGGTGCATGAACCGTCTTGATTCTTCATCAGTTAAGTTATCAATAATTTGTTCATCACTTTTTGGACCAAGGGTAACGACTGATAAAACTTGGGTTTGTCCGCGGGTAAATAAAGCACTACCATGAGTGCGTGGTAATAAATCAACGCGTGAATCTAATGGACGAATTTCATCGACTTTACGACCATCTGGACGGATTTTTTCAAAAGTGATTAAGCGACGAATTTCGTCACTAACCATAACTTCATGTAAAGCTTTAACGTCATTAACAGTCCGTTTCTTTTTGTCATCACTTTCGTATTCTAAACCGCTATAGTGTTCAACCATTTCGGCTTTAACGGCTTCAATTGCTTCCGCTCTTTCGAGTTTATCAAAGACACTAATTGCAGCTTGTAATTTGGCAGTGAATTTTTCTTTTAAGTCTTCGACTAAAGATGCATCAGGGACAAATAATGGGAAACTTCTCTTTGGAAGACCAATTTTTGCTTGAATATCTTCTTGGAAAGCACAAAGTTCTTTAATTGCCGCGTGGCCTAACATTAAGGCTTCGAGCATATCTTCTTCGCTAACTTCTAAAGCACCAGCTTCAACCATGTTAATGGCGTGTTTTGTACCAGCAACGACTAATTGAATGTCGCTCTTAGCATTTTCTTCACTGGTTGGGTTAATAATAAATTTGCCATCAACTCTCCCGACTTGAACACCAGCAACTGGACCTTCAAATGGAATGTCACTAATTGTTAAGGCTAAACTTGAAGCAAGCATGGCAGTCATTTCTGGAGTTGCATCAAAATCAGCACTTAAGACCGTGTTAATCACTTGGACTTCATTACGGAATCCATCAGCGAATAATGGACGGATTGGCCGGTCAATTAAACGGCCAGTTAAGGTTGCGTGTTCGGTTTCCCGTCCTTCACGACGAAGGAAGGATCCCGGAATTTTACCAATAGCATAAAGCTTTTCTTGGTAGGTGACTGATAATGGGAAGTAGTCAATATCTTTTGGGTTATTGCCTGCAACAGCGGTTGCAAGGACAGCAGTGTCGCCATAGCGCACTAAGACAGCGCCATCGGCTTGTTTGGCGAGTTCGCCAGATTCCACGACGATTTTACGGCCATGGAACATCATTTCATAAATTTGTTTCATTTCTTTTCCTCTTTTCCAACAATTTAATGAAAAAACTGTCGGGGGACAGTTTCTTCTCTTTTAAACTTAGCGACGTAAACCAAGTTTAGCGATAAGTTCTAAGTAAGCTTCACGATCGACACGGTTGTAGTAGTCGAGAAGACCACGACGTTGACCGACAAGTTTAAGTAATCCACGTTGTGAGTGGTAATCGTGTTTGTGAACTTTCATGTGTTCAGTAAGTTCGCGAATTTGTTCTGATAATAAGGCGATTTGGACAGCGGTGGAGCCGGTGTCTATTTCATTTGCACCAAATTCTTTAACAATTTCTGCGATACGTTCTTTGCTTAATGCCATTTTATGTATCCCCTTTCGTTTTTCTTAACTCCAGCATCGCTTTAATTTAGGGGTAAATCGAAGCAGCGCTAAAGTCGCGTTACTATAGTAACATTTATGAACTTTTTTGCCAAGTTAAACGGCTATAAATATTTATTTATAATACCTTAAAGTAAATGCATTAAACAAACGACCCTGCAAAAAAGCCCTCTTTTCATAGAATTGAGGGCGGTTTTGTAAGATACTTAAGCAAAAATAGGTTATTTATTAAGGTCAGTTTTGACTAAATTAACGAAATTTTGGATATATGCTCTCGTTGTTAATAGTTGGTCGGAAGTTGGTTTTAGGCGAATGCGATGACCTTCATCGACTGTCTTCATCATTAATTCTTTGGCACGATTCATATAGTTCCGAACGGCTTCACCGCTCCAGCCGAAACTACCAAAAGCAGACATGTATTTTCCGCGACCAATATATGGGTTAATGCTATTTAGTACATCATAAATTGGCTTAATGCCGTCTCCAACAAATGTTGGTGAGGCAAGTAATAGGGCATCGCTTCTTTCAATACTGGCGACAATCTTATCCATATCATCTCTAGGTGCTTCAAAAACATGAACTTCTACTCCTAATTTATGGAGTTCATCAACTACAGTATCTTTCATTGTGGCGGTATAACCGTAGGCACTTGAAAAGACAAGAGTTACAACAAGTTTTTCACTTTTTGGTAACGTTGACCACTTAATATATTGGTTAATGGCATGTTCCACGTCTTTACGAGTGTCAAGGATATAACCATGACTATTAAGGACCATGCTGACATTTAATGATTCAAGGGTTTTAACTGCCTTTAAACAGTCCCCTTTAAATGGCGCCATAATTGCTTCATAATAAACTGTGAGTGCTTCTTCTGCAAATTCTTTATTTGGTTCTTTACTTAAGAATAATTGGCTTGGCGAAACATGCATTCCTAAGAAGTCACAAGTATAAGCAAGATCATTGACCGGGTCATGGGTCATAATCGTATCTGGCCAGTGAACATTAGGAACAGGATGGAAAAATAGACTTTGTCTATCACTTAACTTTAATTCTTGTCCAGGTTTTACGGCATTTGCCAAGAATGGACCATTGTTAATCTCTTTTAAATTCGCCATCGCCATAAAACTGCCAA
>CALAWM010000192.1 GCA_937895315.1 uncultured Caryophanales bacterium
TGCAGCGTGGAATTTAAAAAAAGTGTCCACGTTCTATTTAATTGAGCCTTAAAAAGCACATTCACGATGTGCTTTTTTGTTTTATTGATCATTGTATAAATATATAAATGTAATCCCATTAATTAAATACAATACAATTTTCCTATTTGTCACATAAATTCTTATTTTTACAAATATAGTCAATAAATATTAATTTAGTAGCGATTTATGACTATTTAATATATACTTTATTTGAAATAAGGAGTGAATTTATGACATTACTAGAGTTTATAGAACTAATAAAAGATGTTCGCTTTGAAGTAAAAGTGTCGGGAGAAGATTTAACGGATTTCCCGAAAGTTTCTGCTCATAAATATGAGTTATCATTTATCGATATCTTGGATCTTACCATCCCTGAAAACCATCATAAAGAAAGTCAAAAAGTTGAAAGACTAACATTAGAAGAAGCCCTACTTAAATTTGCCGACTATGAAGTCTTTAAGTGGTATGGGTTACGTTTAGGAGTAAACATTATTACTGATTTAGTTCATGATAAATATGTCAGCAGCACAAAAGCCTATCCACTTGTGCTTATTTATTTAGAAGGAGCCTGGGATCCGACCCACGGCATCATGGACGAAACCCTTAATTAATTTGTTAAAATTAAATATACACCTAAGGCGGCCTGGGCAGGCATAATTACGATAGTCTTAGGTGGGGAGCATGCTTTTAGAAATAAAGGGATGCTCTTTTTATTAATAAAAAACCCTCATTTTGAGGGTTAATTTGTATTTACACTTGCAAAAAGCGCTTAAATTACTAAATCCTCATCAGAATATAGTTTATATTTTTTAAAGATGAAGTCGACTAAAAACATTAAAGGAATAACCATGGCGAATTGGAACACAAAGATTGATACCCAAGTCATGGGGGTATTTCCCATCGCGGCATAAGTAGCAAATTGCCCTACTAATCCGCTCGTTCCCATCCCGCTACCAATTGGATCAACTTGCATTTTAAAGACTAAAGTACTAAATGGTCCCAGGATAGCACTTACAATAATGGGTGGTAACCATAGTATCGGTTTCTTTAAGGTGTTCTTAAATTGGAGCATACTCGTTCCAATTGCCACACTAATTGTTACTCCAATACTATTAGCTTTCCGTCCCATGATGGCAAAACCTAACATATGGACAACGCAGCCGATTAAAGCCGCCCCGCCAGCAATTCCGCCGATACTAAAGGAGATGGCAATGGCAGCGCTTGATAACGGTGAAGTAAGGAGCACGCCCATTAAGACACTAAGTAATACGCCCATTAGGAATGGTTGATTGACGGCAGCAACATTGTTCGTAAATTCACCAACAGTCGTTGCAAACCAAGTAATCGGCGTAAATAAGATATAACTAAAAACACTGGCGAATAAGATCGAAAGTAAAGGAATAACAATAATATCAAACGGTGTTTTCTTTTTAAAGATCAAATCAATAAGTAACATTGTAAATATTACTACAAAATATGCTACTAACGGATCGGCTTTCGAAAAAAGTAAAGTTGAAGTGGCAATCCCGCCCGCGACTGCGAGACTAATAAGTTTTAAGGCTTCTTTTTTATAGACAAGGCCAATTCCGACACCAATGCCGACCCCCACTAATGATTTAACAACTGTTGCGACGGCGATAATGGTTGTCCCGGGATTAAAGGTTAGACCAAAAAGCGTCATATCGTAATTAACTAAGAGTCCAAGTTGATTAATGATTACCCCAATAATCAAAGTCGCGAATAGTCCATAGACCATTCCGCTCATCGTATCGATAATAAATTTCCAAACTTTACTTAAATGCTCTTTCATATACTAACCTCGGCTATTTATTATAACTAAAATAAATTATTAAACTATTTATTATGTTAAAAAAGTTTGAGAAGTCCACTATGTATCGCCCACCGATTGATAATGAAATGCTCTACTTAAAAGATTATGAAAAAGTCGGAATTAAAGATGCTAAACTTGTCTATCAAAAGCGATATAAAGATACGTATTCCTTTGATATTATCGCTAAAGACACAAAACTAGGCGAAGTGGATATTACTTACTTATTGGGAGAAACTTTTAAAATTCTCCTCGACGCAAAGTATAATCATGGCTTAAAAATGCTTGCCCGTTTTGGTATCTCTTTTGATATTGAAAACGAGGAAATAAAATACTTTGGTTACGGACCACATGAATCATATGTTGACCGCCATCAAGGTACAACTTTAGGACTTTACACATTAAAACCAAGTGACAATTATCGCTATATTAAACCCCAAGCCTCGGGGAACCATTATGGCGTCTATTTTGTCTTAATGGATGACATAATGATTACGAGTTTAAAACCCTTTGAAACTAGTTTTGATAATATTGATATTTGCTCTTACCCCTCACATCGTTACATGATTGAAGAAAGCAATGTAAATACATTATATTTAGACTTTATGCAAAGTGGAGTCGGCTCTTATGCCTGTGGTCCGGAATTACTTCATAAATACCGGCTTGATGATGACACCATTCACTTTGTGTTAACCTTCTCAAAGAAACAATAATATTTGATTATTCTATTTTCTTTTGATTTTATAGTCATCTTTTAAAAATGGTCCCTTATTTCTTATTGGTTAATATATGGTAAAATATTCGCGGTAGGAAGTGAGGTAAGAAGATGGATTATATTGTTGAAGTAAAAAATGTTCGGAAAAAGTATAAAACCGCGATCGCCTTAAAAGACGTCACTATGAATATAAGACGCGGGGAAATCTATGGCTTTGTTGGCGAAAATGGGGCTGGGAAATCAACGATGATTCGGGTTTTGACAAATGTTAATCGTCCCACGAGCGGGGAAGTAATTTTGAATGTTGAAAAAAGATTAGGAAGCATTGCCGCTTTAGTGGAAACGCCGGCCTTATATCAAAATCAAAATGCGATGAATAATCTTTTATTCCATGCCGACATCTTAGGAATAACCAAAACAAAGGAAGAACTTGAAGAAATATTGCATCTTGTTGGTCTTGATGATCAAATTGAGAGTCATAAATTAGCTAAAAACTATAGTCTTGGGATGAAGCAACGCTTAAGTATTGCCTTGATTCTTTTAAGTAACCCAGAATTTGTCTTACTTGATGAGCCAATGAACGGTCTTGATCCGGTCGGTATCAAAGATATGCGTGACTTAATTTTAAAACTAAATAAGGAACACGGCACAACCTTTTTAATATCTAGTCATATACTTAGTGAACTTGATAAGATTGCCACGACTTATGGCTTTATTAGTCATGGGGTATTACTTGAAGAAATAAGTGCCAAAGATTTACATGAGAAAGCGCGAAGTTATGGCATTGTCAAATTAGCAGCAATTGATGAAAAAGTTTTATCGTTACTGCACGATTTTAAGCCGGAAGTGCGCGAAAATGCGATTATAATAAGTGGCCATGAAGAAGCGCTGAAAGCCTTACAAATCCTTGGTAAAAATGAAATTATCGTCCTTGATTTTGAAACTATTCGCCAAACGATTGAAGACTACTATTTAGAAGTAATTAAGAAAGGGGAAGATGCGTAATGAATATCTTATTACGGGCTGATTTAAAAAGATTATTTAAAGGTAAAGCCCTTTATATCTTAATGGGAGTCGCGTCTTTTTTCGCGACCTTTTCCACCTTAGTGATTGCTTTAGTCGTTAATGTTTTTCAAGGGATTGAAGGATCAGAACAAATTAAGCAGTTACTCGCTCCCTTACCGCTTTACGTAAGTTCTTTTAGTGTCTTAAATAATATTGGGCTTGCTTTATTAATAACTGTGACAATTATTGCTGTCGGTGATTTTTCCCACGCCACCATCCGCAATAAACTGATTGCTGGTCATAAAAGAGAACATATTTTCTTTAGTTCACTTATTAGTAATTTACTCTTTATGCTTCTTGTCTTAATTGTTTATTCTGGTTTAACATATGTTTTTGCTAGTGCAGTGACTAGTTTTACGCTTGATAGTTTCCTTGATGTTTTACGATACGCTTTAATCGGCTTTAGCGGCTATTTAGTGCTTTATACGCTCTTGACGGTCACAATGTTTAAGTTTAAAAATGCCTGGGCACCTTTACTCTTTATCATTGGAGGAGTGATCGTGCTTTCGCTTATTACTTTCATTGTCGGCATTATCCTTAATACCCTTAATGTGACTTTAAACTTATTACCTTATTTTATTCCGATAGCCGTGCTTAGTGACATTAATTTCTTGGTCGCAAGTAAGGGTTTAGATCATTTCTATATCTTTACTTTAGTGAATATTTTATATGTTACGCTTCTAGTTATCCTTGGTAGAAGTGTCGCCATAAAAACTGATTTTAAATAATTATCATCATTTTAGATGATTGCCCAAGAACTTAATCTTGGGCTTTTTATTTAAAAGTTAAAATCAAATCATTTTTCAAATGATGTTTATTAGTGAATATAAGGTTTATATTTGATTTGCAAGTCAATTTATGATTTCATATACTTATATTAGAAAGGAATAATTTATGGAAAAAAGAAAATTATTTAACGTTATTGCTGCTGGTCTTCTTTTAGTAGCCGTCGTTCTTTGGTTTGCCTTAGCAGGTGTCAAAGTTGATGGTGGAGACGGAACGTATTCGTTCTTAGATATGACCTTTGGAAAAACCGTTACCGTTTTAGGTGTTGAAGTTGTTATTTTCAAATTCAGTGTCATGAACTTATTAACTCTTGTCCTCCTTTTACTCGCCATTGTTGTTGCCATCTTACGCTTCCTTGGCAAAGGCTTATTTAAAGGTGACGGGTTCTTACTTCTTGGTTTAGCAGTAGTAGCAGTAGTTTTTGTTATTCTCACCAAACAATTCACTGTCATGACCAATGATTCTGTTAAAGAAACATTCGTTAAAGATTACAAATTAACTGGTGGTGCCATTGCCATTGCCGTCCTTGCTGGACTTGGTGGTGTTGGCGGTCTTCTTGGCGATTACATCAAATAAGAAATAACAACCATATGATACTAAAAGATAGCGAATTGCTCGCTATCTTTTTTTTGTTGTATGCCCTTCAACGAGGGAGACATCAACAATTTTTCCGGTCATTTCCTTATTATCTTGATCTTTTAGTTTGGTAAATAAGATACTTAATGCTAAATGGGCGGCGCGTGGTTTATCGCCGTCAATCGTTGTTAGTTTCAAGGGATAAATAATATCACTTTGTAAATTATCAAAACCGATGATGTTTACATCTTCCGGAACTTTAATGTTTTTTTCACGTAAGTAACCGATGACTTCAAAGGCGATTTGATCATTGAAGCAGAAGATGCTGTCGATTTTCTTCGTTACGACATCTAATTCATCCATCAACTCATAGGTTGATCTTCTAGTGTCGTTATGAATAATATTTTCTAAAGGGACAGTGACCCCATTATTTTTCAAAGCTTTAAGAAAGCCCGCGAGCCGTTCATTATTAATATTTAATGTTTGAGTCACGCCTAGATAGCCAAAATTTTTGCCACCTAAATCAAAAAGTTTATAACCGGCAAGTTTTCCGCCGCGGTAATCATTACTAGCTACACTATCAATGCCTAACGAATTCCCAGTCCGTCCAAGTAAGACAATGGGGGTATTATGATCTTCAAAAAGTTCAATTACTTCTTTAGTAGGAATGACGTAACTGATGACGCCGCTCATCCGGAAACTAATTATTTCTCGTGCAACTTCAAGTGATAATGTTCCTTCCTTATTTGTTTCAAAGAAAACCATCGGCCGATAGTCGGCTTTCCGTAGTTCATTATTTAAATGATTATTCATAATCGCAAAATAAGGATTAACAATGTTATCATAGACGACTGCGACAACCTTAAGCGGGACATTACGTAAAGATCTCGCACTTAAATCAGGAATATAACCTAATTGATTGGCGACTTCTTTGACCCGGGCAATTGTTTTTGGGGAAATGTTTGGGGAATTTCGTAACGCTTTTGAAACACTATTCACTGTAATGCCAACAACTTCGGCAATATCTTTCAAGGTTACCCGTTCTTTTAATTTACTATTTTTTTCCATATTTTTGGCTTCCTATTTATCATTATTGCACATATATTGGAAATTGTGTACATAAATTATGCTTATAAAAATTAATGACCGATGCCTGCCTTTTGTTAAATTAGTTGTAAACTTCGTCATTAATTTCTATAATAAGATTAACGATAACTCTACTTAATCAAAGGAGAGCAGTGATGATGAAATATAGAAGTATCTTTAAGCAATTAATAATTTATTCGCTTTTAATATTGAGTAGTTGCGTCAATAGTAGTGACAATACTTTACCATTAAGTAGTGTTGAAGAAGTAACAAGTATAAGTGAAGATGATATCTCTAACTCGACAATTGAGACGAGTTTACCAATATCAAGTGAAGAGCCAACAAGCGAAGCACCAACAAGCGAGGAATATGTTATGACCCGTGTTAGTTATACGAATCCAATTTATAACCGTGATTACCCTGATCCAAGTGGGGTATATGATCCTGTACAAAAAGCATGGTTTTTATATGCCACCGGTGGCCGAATTCTAAAATCCACCGATGGGGTTAATTATGCCGCTGTTGCTTATACTTTTAACACTATTCCTAACTGGGGTACACCAAACGCTGGAATGTGGGCGCCGGAAGTTCAATACATTAACGGACAATATGTTATGTATTACTCGCTGTCGGTATGGGGTGATAATGATCCCGGGATTGGCGTGGCGAGTGCCCCCCGTCCCCAAGGACCATGGACTGATCACGGTAAACTATTCCGTTCGTTAGAAATCGGTGTTAATAATAGCATTGCCCCTGGCGTCTTTGTCGCCGAAGATGGCCGCGTTTATATGATTTGGGGTTCGATGCGTGGAAATTACATTGTTGAATTAACAAGTGACGGCCTAAGACTTAAAGCTGGAAGTCCTGAAGCGGCTGCCTCTACCAAGATTCGGGTCGCGGGACTTGATACTTCAATTGGCTGGACCGTTGATACATATGAAGGGGCATATGTCCGTTATTGGAATGGCTATTATTATTTATTTTTATCGATGGGCACATGCTGTGATGGCGTTAATTCAACTTATCAAGTCGTTGTTTCCCGTTCAACATCGCCAACTGGACCATATGTTGATGATCAAGGACGTGAAATGACTGCTCGTAATGTTGGTAAATTAGTAATTGCCAAAAACGATATGTTCGTGGGAACTGGACATAATGCGGTGATTGATGACGTAAATGGCGAACCATGGTTTTATTATCATGCTTTCTTAAGAAGTGGGACCGGAAGTAGTCGTATCTTACTCATGGAAAGAATGTTGTTTGACGAAAATGGCTGGCCATATGTTGAAAACTTTGAAGCTTCCAGCACGCCAAAAATAGGTCCATATTTCCATAAGGTGGTGACATCATGAAAAAAATCCATAGTGTTTTACTTTTAAGTGGTCTTTTACTTTTAAGTGGTTGTAATCCAAATGTATCTTCAGAAAGTGTAGAAAGTAGTATTACAACGAGCATTGAAGAAAAGACTCTAACGCAAGTTTTTTATCAAAACGCCGTATTTAACGCTGATTTCCCGGACCCAAGTATTATCCGGCACACTGATGGTACTTTTTATACATTTGCGACCGGTGCCCGGATTATTAAAAGTAAAGATTTAGCGGCTTGGACCGAAATTGACCGGGCAATCCCTAACCCAACATGGGGCACAAGTGGTGCCGGACTTTGGGCTCCTGATGTCCAATATATTAACGGGAAATACATCATGTATTATTCGCTTTCGCGGTGGGATGATCCTAATCCGGGAATTGGCATTGCAACCGCAAGTCACCCGGAAGGTCCATGGACCGATCACGGTAAATTTTTTAATTCCGTTGAAATTGGCGTAAACAATAGCATTGATCCTATGGTCTTTCAAGATGATGATGGGCGAATTTATATGTTCTGGGGTAGTTTTCGCGGTATTTATGCCATTGAATTAACGAGTGACGGTCTTGGTTTTAAAGATGGCAGTGTCGAAAACGCCGCTTTAAATAAAGTCCATGTCGCTGGCTATACCACCGACCGGAATTTAGATGTTTCAACATATGAAGGGGTCTATATTATTAAAAAAGATGGCTTTTATTATATGTTTTTATCAACTGGACAATGCTGTTCGGGAGATTATACCTATAACGTAAAAGTTGGCAGAAGTACAAGTATTTTAGGTGAATATACGGATCACTTAAATCGTTCAATGAAACAAGGCGCAGTTGGATATGGGGTAGTAAATCAAAATGCCCACTTTATTGCCGTTGGTCATAATTCGATTATTCAAGATGATGCCGGCACCTATTTTATTCTTTATCATGGATTTGACGCGACAATTAGTAGTCGGAATGCCCGAAAATTATTACTTGATAAACTAAATTGGGACAAAGATAATTGGCCAAGTACGCTTGGAACAGTGCCCAGTAATAACTATCGGCCAGGTCCCGAGCTTTACTTGTAACGAAAAAAAGTTACTTATTTTTTGTTACATTTCTTGACTATCGTGGAAGCGCTTTATACAATAAAGTTGATAGTTAAGTTAACGATAATCTAAAATTGCTCCTACTTTGTCGACCGCTACATAGTTAGCGACCCTAAATATATTTATATAAAGTCGAAGTTTCAATAAATTAACAAAGGAGATTATTTATGAAAAAAAGATTAATGATTATTCCATTACTTTTAGGAACTTTTTTACTTAGTGGCTGTAAACCACCAGTCACGAGCGAAGAATTAAGTAGTGAAGTCGTTGAATCAAAAATTACATGGAGCGGAGCCGATGACACAGTTATCCTCCTTGGTGATTATTTTGATTTATTAGAAGGGGTCAAAGCGATTGACTCAGTTGAAGGCGAACTTGAAGTAACGCTCAAAGACGATGATTACTTCGATTATAATTATGTTTCGCAATATACAATCACCTATCAAGCGACTAATAGTAAAGGTTTAGTTTCAGAAAAAATTCGAATGATTCAAGTTAATAAAGGACCAAACGTCTTAAACGGATCATTTACTATGGCTAAATCATATTGGCGGCTTGATACTCCAGGAGGAGCCGGAACCTTTGCGGTCGTTAATGAAGAAGCCCGTATTAGTGTCACCGATAGTGGCGCCGAGGCGTGGGCGGTTCAACTTTATCAACAAGGGCTCCAATTCGAAAATGGAAAAACCTATGAAATGACCTTTATCGCGAAAAGTGAAGCCGGTCGTTCATTAAGTGCCGGTTTTGAAAACGTATCGAATAATTACGCGATGCTCGTCCCTGGCTATCCTGCTATGTTACTAACGAGTGAATTCCAAACATATAGCGCTTTATATACCGCTAGTGAAGATTTTGGTGCCATTAAAGCGGTTATTTACTTAGGACGCGGTTTAGATGTCGACGGTTTAGCAAGTCGCACGAACCCCCAAGATATTACGATTGATGACGTGAAGATTCGCGAAATTACTTTACCAGAAGTTAGTAAAAGACCAGTCTTTAGTAACGCGAATAATGTTACCGTAACAACCGGCGAAGAATTTGAAGCTTTACCACCAGTTACCGCACAAGACTATAAAGGAAATGATATTAGTGCCGATATTAAACGAATTGGGGCGATTCCCCAAAGTATTGGTGCCGAAACAAGAATGCTTATTAGTTACCGTGTCACCGATAGTGAAGGAAACTTTAACTTCATTAACCGGACCGTCAATTACCGGATTGCCCGCCCAAATCCCTATAACTTAATCAACGGTGATTTCACCAATGCTTTCCAAGGCTGGACAAGAGACGTTAACCAAACAAACGGAACGGGAAAAGCTGACTTTATCGATAATGAAGATGGCACTGTTACCGCTGACGTCTTAAACGGATCAAATGATAATTGGCATATTCAATTATTCCAAAATAATGTTTCTTTAGAAGCAAACAAAATTTATCGGACAACCTTAATTGCTAAAGCGAGTACCGAACGGAAATTAACAATTGAGATTAGTAATCCATCCGCCAGTTTCTCACGGATTGCTACCGAATTAGTGAGTTTAACAACCGAATATCAAACCTTTATCCTTGAATTCAAATCAACGGTTACTACCTTTGCTAAATTCTCACTTTTACTTGGGAACCAAGGGACAAATCAAGTAATTATTGATAAATTTGATAATGAAATGATTACCGCTGAAGAAGCGCAAACTATTGATTTAAGAACATATGCCGCCCATGAAGTTATAAATGGGGACTTTAAATATGGGTATTACGGCTGGACTAAAGAAGCGACCCAAGGTGCCGATATCAACTTTAGCGAAGACCGCGTTAATGAATTAGTAACGCTAGATGTTAAAGCCCAAGGTACTGCAAACTGGCATGCGCAAATTAATCAAGACGGGAAAACCTTTGAAGAAGGCGTCTTATATACGATGAGTGTTACCGCCTCAAGTTTATTAAATACGGTAATTACGATGGAAGTTACCAATAACAACGGCGAAACGGTCATTGCCCGTCAAGATATTAATATTACAAGCACTGAAGAAGTGTTTACGATGACCTTTACGCCATCACAAACCTTCAGTTTAGGAAAAGTTAGCCT
>CALAWM010000193.1 GCA_937895315.1 uncultured Caryophanales bacterium
GAAGCGGTATTATTTATACTTTAGGAGTTGGTAAAGATGCCTCCGGAGTAAAAGTTAAAGTTCGGGTCAATAAACGTGGTACAAAACTAGACCAAACAGTCAGTGCTTTAAAAAAGGGTAGTTTTGTGCGAGTCCAAGGCGACGTTGAAATTGATACATTCCGCGGCGTAAGTAATTTAAATGTTTACGGACGGATTGTTGATCAAATTGCCGCGCCCCCTTTACCTACTGATGACTATGATGGCGATAAACGAATTGAATTACATTTACATACGAAAATGAGCGCCTTAGATGCCGTAAGTGATATTGAAGAATATATCTTACTTGCGAAAAATATGGGTCACAAAGCCATCGCCGTTACCGACCACGGTGTCGTTCAAGCTTTTCCGGAAGCGCAAAGGGCCGGGAAAAAGCATGGTGTAAAAATAATTTATGGTTCTGAACTATATTTAATCGATGAACAATTAAAGTTTATTAATAATCCTTCACCTTTAATTTTAAATAACGCCACTTACGTTATTTTTGACTTAGAAACAACGGGATTAAGTGCCCGTTACAATGACATTATTGAATTTGGCGCGGTCAAAGTTGAGCATGGTCTTGTTACTTCACGGATTGATCTCTTAATTCATCCTGGTGATGGTAAAACGATTCCGGATTACATTACCCGTATTACTAAGATTTCGAACGAAATGGTGAAAGATAAACCAACACTTGATGAAGTTTTACCCCGTATTTTAGAATTCCTTGGTGACCATATTCTTGTCTCACATAACGCTGAATTTGATTTAGGATTTTTAAACGCTAATCTTAAAGCCCGAGGGTTAGAAACACTTCGGAACCCGACCATTGATACTCTTACTTTATCGCGTTACTTATTCCCAGAATCAAGAGGACACCGGTTAGGCATTTTAGCCCGAAATCTTGAAGTAATGTATGATGAAGACGCTGCTCACCGCGCGGATTTTGACGCCGAAGTATTAAATAGTGTATGGCAAGCAATGCTTACAAAATTACTCGATGAAGATCAATTCTTAACCCACGCTAATCTAGCAAAATTAACCTTAAAACCAGAAGGTATTCAATATTTAAGACCAGTCCATGCTACCGTTTATGTTAAAAATAGAGATGGACTTAAAGACCTCTATGAATTAGTAAGTGTTTCGCATACTGAATTTTCGACTGATATTCCCAAAACGCCACGTTCATTACTTACCGCCAAACGGAATAATCTTTTAATTGGTTCGGGATGTTTTAATGGTGAAGTATTCCAAACTGCCGCCCGGTTTGATGAAGATGCTTTACTCCGTGTCATGGAGTTTTATGACTTTATTGAGATTCAACCATTTAGTAATTATAGTTATCTTATTAACATGGGCGAATTAGATAGTGAAGATCATCTTAAAAAAGTAATTGCCGATATTAAAAGCGCCGCCCAGAAGTTAGGTAAACCGCTTGTGGCGACCGGTGATGTCCATTATGCCTTACCGAGTCAAAAAGTATATCGCGATGTCTATATTGTTGCCAAAGGATTAAAAGGGGTCAAACACCCTTTAAACCCTTATGACCGGGAACGAAAACCTGCCTTTGATAATCCCGATCAACATTACCGATCAACTACCGAAATGTTTACGGAGTTTCGTAAATTTGAAGTTTTTACTGACGAAGAACTCAAAGACATGATTATTACTTTACCGCATAAAATTAATAACCTAATTGATGAAATAACCCCTTTTAGTAAGGAATTATTCAAACCATCGATTGAAAACGTCGATCAATTACTCCATGATTTAGTGTTTAAAACCGCTCATGAAATGTATGGCGATCCCTTACCAAGTCTTATTGAAGATCGAACAAGGAGAGAACTGGAAGGGATTATCAAAAATGGTTACGCCGTTATTTATTATCTTGCCCATCAAATTGTTAAAAAAGCGACGGATAGTGACTTTATTGTCGGGAGTCGGGGTAGTGTAGGAAGTAGCGTTGTCGCCCATTTTGCTAAAGTTTCTGAAGTAAATCCGCTTCCGCCGCATTACTATTGTCCGCATTGTAAGTATAGTGATTTTACTAATGAAGCAAAAGTACTTTCCGGCTTTGATTTACCGCCTAAAGATTGTCCTGTGTGTGGACACCCTTT
>CALAWM010000194.1 GCA_937895315.1 uncultured Caryophanales bacterium
GCCCCTATAATATCAAGTGACTTCAAAGGTGATTTATAGATGGTTTTATTAATATTGATTCCCTTAAAGAAGGAATGGTAAATCGTATACTTAATCGTTGTTGGATCTAAACCAAGGCCTCGGCTTGAATTACCTTGCGGATCCATATCAATTAGTAAAACCTTACGACCAAAATGCGCAAAAGAGGCACTTAAGTTTATGGCGGTCGTCGTTTTTCCTACTCCGCCTTTTTGATTTGCAATTGCGATAATTTTTGCCATATTGTTCCTATCTATTATTATAGCAAAAAAAGAACCTACAAGGGGTTCTTCTTTATTTGTGAATAAGGTCTTGGATATTTGGGGGATGTTTCACTCTTTTTTACAAATCGAGCATTCATTCTTATTGAACTATCACTATCTAAGGTATGAGTATCGACTTTTTGGCACTCAATTTTCAACTTATCAATAGCTTTTTGTGCATCTTTAAGTTCTTCAGGATAACTTTTTCCTTTCATAACTAAAGCACTCCCGCCAACTTTTAAAAGCGGAACACTTAATTCTAAAATGATTGAAAGATTTGCAACTGCCCGTGAAGTGGCTAGATCATAAGTTCCACGCGCTACTTTGACATAGTCTTCGGCTCTTTCGTTAATGATAGTCACATTATTAAGGTTTAAAGCCTCCACTACTTTGGCGAGAAAATCACAACGTTTTCGGGTAGGTTCAAGAAGCGTCACCTTTAAATCTTTATAAGCAATGGCGAGCACTAGACCAGGAAAACCAGCCCCAGTCCCGACATCAATTAACGTTTCATTACTAAAAGCATACGTTTTCCCTAAAAGTAATGAATCAAGAAAATGTTTTTCCTCATATTCACTTGGATTAATCGCGGTTAAATTATGAATTTTACTTTCCCGTTCAAGAATCGCGGCGTAACGTGAAAACTTATCCACTAATTCATTAAAATTATTCGGAAAGTTTTCCTTTAAAAAATGTACAAATTGACTATTTGCCACTTTCTTTATACCTTCTTAAATATGTCATTAAAATGATGATGTCATTGGGATTCACACCGCTTACTCTCTTGGCTTGACCAACAGTAAGTGGTTTGACTTTGGCAAGTCTTTGCCGGGCTTCAATCCGTAATCCATCAAGATGATCATAAACAAAGCCTTCCGGAATTAAGGTTTCTTCTAATTTATTTAATCTTTTGGCCTCTTGTCTTTGTTTATTAATATATCCTTCATACTTTATATCGGTTTCAAGTTGGAATAAATCGTTCGGATTTAAATCACTAAAATCAAAACTTGGT
>CALAWM010000195.1 GCA_937895315.1 uncultured Caryophanales bacterium
AACGGAAACACCGTAAAACTCCGCCATTATCTCAATAACTTTTGGCGTACAAAATCCTCCTTGACATAAACCAAATCCTGCCCGTAAGCGTTTTTTAATGGCTTTCACACTTTTAACGGGAATTGGACGTTTTAATAAATCAATAATTTCCGCTTTGGTGATTTCTTCACAATTACAAACAAGCGTTGCATAATCTTTATTTTCTTTGACTAAAGCTTTTAAATCTTTGGCATTTAATCGATTGGCACGAATTCTTGGCCTAATATGCGGATTAAATGATTCCTTTGCTTCTAATGTAGTTAAGGAATTCACGAGATCATGAACTACATAAAGGGCAATCGCCGGAGCACTTGCAAGTCCGGGACTTTCAATCCCAGCGACGTTAATTAACCCTTGAACATAAGGGTCATGTTCAATGACAAAATCACCGGTTGATGGCGTTGCTCTTAGACCGCTAAAGGTTCTAATAGTCTTGTGAAATGGAATATTATTTAAAAGACGGTTGGCGTTATCTTTAATTTTTTGGAGTGATTCATAATCGGTCCCCACATCTTCTTTCGACATTATTTGTTCACTCGTTGGTCCAATTAGGAAATTCCCAGCGGTGGTTGGCACGGCTAAAATACCTTTACTATGGACATTAGGAAGCGGGAAAACCACACTATTAACAAGCGGAACAGGTAATTTGTCAATGACGAAATAACTACCCTTCCGTGGGGTAATTGTAAAATCGGCCTTACTTACTAAATTAATAATATTATCCGCGTATACGCCCGCGGCATTAATGATAATCTTTGTTTCATAAGTGTCTTTTTCCGTTTTAATAACAAAGTGATCATTGACTTTAGAAATCGAAATTACTTTGGAGTTAAGGGCAAGTTTTACGCCGTTATCCATGGCATTTTCAATCGCATTGGCCGTTAAATCAAATGGATTAACAATTCCGGCCGTAGGGGCAAAAAGTCCGCCTTCAATATGATCTTTTAAGTTTGGTTCAAGCCGATGAACTTCTTCTTTGGAAAGAATCTTTACTTCGACACCATTTTCGGTTGCGCGTTTTTGTAATTCAATAAGTTGTGGTAATTCGTCAACACTTTGGGCAACAGTTAATGAGCCAATCCGTTTAAATTCGACATCAAGTTCGGCACATAGTTCTTTAAACATTGGCACGGCTTTGACATTAAAATAAGCTTTCTTTGAACCAGGTTTTGGATCATAGCCACTATGAACAATCGCACTGTTCGCTGATGTTGTGCCATTAGCCACATCATTATCTTTTTCTAAAATTAAAACATCAAGTTTGTATTTAGCAAGTTCACGGGCAATAAGTCCGCCGATAACTCCCGCACCAATTATTATTATGTCGTGCATAAAACCTTCCTTCACTACACTTTTTATATGTGATACTTTATATATTAATAATACATTATTATTTCAATTTATGGCACATTATTTATAAAAAAACCACTCCGAAGAGTGGTTAGTTATGTAAATTTCTAAAATTTATTATTTACGACGTTGTTCGCGTGGTTTCCGTTCAACATAACCTTCTGGTTTTTCTTTGAACACTTTAACACTGGCTTTAACTTTGCCTTTTTCGTCAACGCCGATAACTTTTACCCGGAGTTTTTGTCCAAGTTTATAAAGTTTACTAGCGTCTTCAACATATGCCCAGTCTAAATCACTAACGTGGACTAAGGCATCAACGTTACCAAATAAGTTAACAAAGACACCATAAGCTTCAACCCGAACGACTTCACTTTCGTAAACTTCGCCGACTTTGGCTTCTTTAACGATTCCTTCAATGATGCTAATTACATTATTGATTGTTTCACGATTCATGTGATAAACCACCACTAAACCAGTGTCATCGATATCAATTTTTGCACCATCGTTTTCTTCAATGATTTTGTTGATGACTTTGCCGCCAGTACCAATAACTTCACGGATTTTATCAACTGGAACATACATTTTTGCCATCTTAGGCGCATATTTTGCAACGTCTTCACGTGGTGCACTAATAGCTGCCATTTGGTTGGCGCGAATTTCTTCGCGGGCTTTTTTGGCTTGGGCTAAAGATTCAGCAAGAACTTCTTTACTAATACCTTTAACTTTGATGTCCATTTGTAAAGCAGTAATACCATTGCTTGTACCGGCAACTTTAAAGTCCATATCACCAAAGTGATCTTCTAAACCTTGAATGTCGGTAAGGATGGTATATGGATGGTTGCCATCAAGTGGTCCGCTGGTAATAAGACCCATCGCAATACCTGTAACCATATCTTTTATAGGAACACCAGCAGCCATAAGTGCCATACTTGAGGCACAAATACTTGCTTGTGAACTTGAACCGTTACTTTCTAAGACTTCACTAACAACCCGAATGGTATATGGGAAGTCAGCTTCGTTTGGAATAACAGCGGCAAGGGCTCTTTCACCAAGGGCACCGT
>CALAWM010000196.1 GCA_937895315.1 uncultured Caryophanales bacterium
AAAGGTCCAAGCCCGGGGGAATGGTGTAAATTTAAATACGCTAAAACTTTCATTTGACGCCTCCTTGGTGCACTAATACGACTTTTTCGCCTTCAATATTAATCGTTGTATCTTCGGCAATTTCAATATCATTAATGACAATTGCTTTATTAATGACGGCATTTTTGCCAATCTTTACGCCCGGCATAATGACGCTATTGGTTATTCTTGCCCCGTTATCAATGAAGACTTCGTTACTAATAATCGAGTGATCAACTTCCCCAAGAATAATTGCTCCTTGGTTGACAACACTATTGGTGACCCGAGCTTTTTTTCCAACATATTGCGGGACACTATTGGTGTCTTCACTAAAAAGCCGGAAGTGATATTTATCAATTGTATAAAAATCTTCATCCATCGAGTCAATTAAGTCCATATTGGCTTCCCAAAGGGAATCAATCGTCCCCACATCTTTCCAATATCCGTCAAACCGGTGGACAAATAAGCGTTTTTTCTTGGCAAGCAAGGTCGGAATAATGTTTTTCCCAAAGTCCCGTTCACTTGTTTCATCTTTGGCGTCAGCGTTAAGACTTTGTTTCAATACTTTGTAATTAAAGATATAAATACCCATGCTGGCTAAAGTCGATTTTGGATTACGTGGTTTTTCTTCAAACTCGGTAATCCGTCCATTTTTATCAGCACTTAAAATCCCAAAGCGCCGGGCTTCTTCTAAAGTAACTTCGAGGACAGCAATCGTTAAATCAGCATTATTTTGGAGATGGGTTTCAAGCATTTTGGCGTAATCCATCTTATAAATATGGTCCCCACTTAAAATCAAAACATTTTCTGGATTAAAAGAATCAAGGAATTCGAGGTTTTGATAAATGGCATCGGCGGTTCCTAAAAACCAATTGCTGCCACTTTCGGTTTGGCGGGGCGGAATGGCAACGGTGCTACTTCGCACCCCATTAAGTCCCCATTTTTCGCCGTTACCAATATAACGACTAAGATTGATTGATTCATACTGGGTTACGACACCAACCGTGTCGATGCCGCTATGGGCACAATTGGACAACGGGTAATCGATTATCCGATATTTTCCCCCAAAGTGGACGGCGGGTTTGGCGTCTTTGCAGGTTAATTCATAAAGGCGTGTTCCTTTTCCTCCCGCGAGGATCATTGCAACTAATTGTTTTGACATTTTACCTCCCTTTGTCAAGCATGACATTTAATAATTGTTGTAGTAATTTAAGATTATGTAAGCGGTCAATATAATATGTATCATCATAACTTTCCGCAAGTTTCAGCGGTTTACTTTCCGCATATTGATCAATTAAAAGAAACTCATCACTGTTGGTCACAATATATTGATAAGTACCCTCACGTACCTTCAAAATATCAATGAAACGACTTTCTAATTCTTTTCGTAAGTAGGCTTTAATATTGTCAGGACCTTCAAGGGCATAATAATTTAATTTATAAGGGGAAATAAAGGCAATCTTCGTAACATTCATCGCTTTATATGTTGAAGGCGGGGCAAAGTTACTATTATTAACTTGGAGATAATAGGGCGACTTTTTCATCGGAATATGAATAATCGCATATGTATTACCTTCTTCTTCATGATTCAACACATGAATTAAGCGTTTATGTAATTCATAGCGACCAATCCGATATTTAGCGTGTTCTTTCCCAAGTGACGCTTCTTTTAAAAGCGTTTCATAATCAAATTCCTGAGTCCCTAAAGTATTAGGGATTAACTTAAGCCCGGTGATTTCCGCTTCTTTAAAGAAGGTAAGAAGTAATTCTTTTTGATAAAGATTAAAACGTAAGGGGAAATAGACCACAATAAATAATAAATATAAGATCAAGATTGAACCCCAAATCAGGGGAATATAAAGTTTGGCGAATAAATCGACTTTTAAAAAAGTAGCAAGAATAATCAGAACCACACCAAGGAGCGTAAAGATCGCGAGCGCGCTATAAAGTTCAACGTAATACTTACTCCGTAACCTTATATGTTCGTTCTTTATGTTTTTAGCAAAGGTATGTTCCATATTACTCCTTTCGTTACGTTAAGTCTTCTTCACGCGCGAATAGTTGGACTTGACTGAAGTTTTTACCACGTAAGACGACGAGGGTTTCATCAACTAACGGGCTAATGTCCCCAACTTTATCACTTGGCGCACTAATGATGGCTTGTAAGCCGAAGCGACGGAGGAGGCGGATTGCTTCTTTAATCCGGCCACTATCCATTTTGCTAAAGGCTTCGTCAAAGATAATTAAGCGGGCACTATTGCTTAGTTCGCCTGGTTCATTAACCCTATAAAGATAAGCAAAACTTGCGAGGACACTAATGTAGAATGGTGTTTGGGTTTCCCCACCTGACTTCTTCATTAACATCCGCGAGAGTCGTTGTTCGTTACCGTCTTTATCTTTAACAATTAAGTCAAAGTCTAGATAGTTCCGATAGTCGGTGAATTTTTCGACGTTTTGGAGCACGGCGACATTTTTATCGCCATCGCCAGCTAATACGATTTGCCCGAATAAATCTTTCATGACATCATCATATTTTTGGAAGAATTCACTATCATCATCCGTAACTTGAAGTAATAAATCGTCCTTGATCATATCGTAATATGGGCGATAAATTGTACTTGGTTTGACGGTGAATTGATAGGAGTCTTCACCAAAAGTGGAGGTACTTAAGGCAATATTTAATTCGGCGATTTGATCTTCGACCGTTTCAATCGCATTACGTAATTTACTAATGAAGTCATCTTTAAATTGTTTGACCGCCTTCTGGTAAGCGTCATTAATTTTAACTTCATATTCTGGTAATTTGACTTCGAGTAAATCATTTAACTCGGCATCAAACATATCATTATGAGTTGTTTCCGTGTCAAAAGTAAGCCGATAATCAACAACATATTCTTTGCGTAATCTTTTCACTTGGTTAAAGACACTGTTAGCAAGATAAAGGGCGGTTGAATAGGCATTACGGAATTCACTATTAATTTCCAGTGGTGACTTTCCTTCAGTGATGAGATTTTGGAAGAAAGGTTCGGCAATATCATTAACAAAGAAGGCGTCATAATTTTCATCAAGTTTTGTTTGCCGTTCGTTAATAATTTGTTTTGTTTCCGGGATTCTTTCGGTTTTAAGAAGACTCATATTCGAACTAATCGTTCCTTTTTCTTCACTAAGAATTGCTTTTTGTTCTTCAATCCCTTTAATATCGGTTTCCACTAAGTTAATACGGCGATGAATACCTTCAATTAATGTTAAATCGTGGCGTCCAAGTTCTTCTTCATAGAAATGAACACTTTGATGGAGGGCAGGTAATTCTTGAATGCGTTTAACTTGGCTACTTAACGCACTAATTTCGTTGGTGTTAACAATTTCAATATCATTACCGTAACGTAACACACTAAATAAGTCTTTATAGGTTTTTAATAAAGCACCATGGGCAGCAAGTTCGGCTTTCTTGGCGTTAACTTCACCTTCTTCGACTTGGCGGCCAATAAATTTTTGGGCATAGTTCCGTGGGTTGATACGGCCAAAGGTAAAGTTACGATATAAGTCGGTTTCCGGGGTAATCCCGTTTCCGCTATTGCGGGCTTCTTGGATCGTGTTACATTTTTGTAAGCGACCAAGTAAGAAATCAACATAGGCTCGGGCACCGTGGTGATCGGTCATAATTTCTTCGGCAAGGGAATTCGGACTTGCACTGAAACGACGTTCAATAATTTGATCAATATCGACTAAATTCGTGCCGTAATAGTTATAAGTTTGTAAAAGACCTTTTAAAATATCATAGGCTTCAAGGAAATATTGTCCTTCGACAAATAAGTAAAAACGTTGGGCGCCTAAATAACCTTCAATGGCGTTGGTCCATTTCGGGTTTTTAATATCAATTAAGTCACTAAAGATTGAAACTTCAATTTTTATACCGTGTTTGGCGCTTAATTTATTTTGTAATTCATTCCGAATTTGCACAAGGCTAAATTCATAAGGTTTTCCGCCACTTCGCAAATCAATTTCTTGTTGTTTTAAGACTGCTTCATTAGCTTCATAATCGGTAATTAAGCGGCCTAAAGTAAGGGTGAACGCCGCAAGATTTTGTTTGAACGCGGCTTGGGATGCCCGCCATTTACCAAGATTATCTTCACTTAATTCATTAATGTCCCGGCCTAATAAGGTTGTAATCATATTGTTATCTTTAACAATCTCGGCGGCGCTATTAAGTAAGTCATCTAGGCTAAATAATCCATCTTTTTTAAAGCGTTTAATATCTTGACCAGCAAGACTATTAATAACATCATTGGCGATTTTATTAAAGGTCATGACGTAACGTTCCAAGTCACTTCTAACTTGCATATTTAAGAAGTTTAAACTTTTAATTTTTTCTTCGGCGACTTTTTTATGTTCATTAATTTCATCAGTAATCCGATACGTATCATTCGTGGAACTATCTTGAATTAATTTCACTTTTCGTTTATTAAGTTCGGCGAGGTTTACATCTAAATCCGCGAGTTCACTTTCAATATCAGTTAAACGACTTGCATAACTTAAAAGTTGTTTGTTGAATGATTCAAGGCGGTTTAAGTCATTTTGAAGTGTCGATTTTTCAAGCACATATTCACTTAAAGTTTGCTTTTCTTTGTGTTCTAAATAGACAAGATAATTACGATTAATTTCCGTGAGCCGTTCTACTTTATAGCGCATTAAGACCGCTTCATCTTCCAACTTTTTGTATTGTAAGATGTTTTCTTGCATTGGCGCGATATCAATACTTCGTTGTGATTCGGTTACATATTCCGTAATAAAGGTCGTAATATCGGTAATTGGCGAAAAACTAACGGCTTTTTTCAGTAAATTGAAATATTTATCTTTTAAGTTTCCAAGCACCTTTTTAAGATGATCTTGATATTGGCGGTTTGAATCAAAGAATTTATATTTTCCAGCATACTCACTTTGGAAAAATTTATTAAGCGCTTTGTAATCAAGCGGGACATTATCAGCAATAAATTCATTTTCCGGCATTTTGGCATTTAAATAGAAATAACGATGATCATAACTTCCATCATCATAAACATCGGCGACAATTCCTAAATTAAAGTTTTCATTTTTAACATCATCATGGAATTCTAAAACAATATAAGACGTGAAACGCCCATTCCGTAAATAGTTGAAGCCACCTTCTAAGGTATCGCCTAATTCACCGCGTAAATAACCTTTTAATGTCCGGTTACTTTTTTCGGCGGCGGCTTTATTAAAGTGCCGACCACTTGTGTCGCCTAAAAGGACGACTTGCATCGCGTCAATAATAGTACTTTTACCGCTAGCGTTCACCCCGGTTAAGAAGACGATTTGTTCAATATTTAAGGTTTGGTTCCAGAAATAATGCCAGTTAATTATTTTAATTGTTTTTAGTAGTTTCATTATTCGTCACTTCC
>CALAWM010000197.1 GCA_937895315.1 uncultured Caryophanales bacterium
CGGTACTACCAACTAAAGCAATCTTTTCCCCTTTATCGGCGTATAACGTAATATTTTTTAAAACCGGTTCATTTTCTTTGTAGCCAAAACTAACATTATTAAAATCAACCCGTCCCCGGAATATTTTATAAGAATACGTCCCGTCACCATTGGGCTTTTTCCACGCTAAAGCGTTGGTAGGATGCTCGGTTTCAACAATTTTTCCACTTATTTCCACGGCGCTTACTAACGTAATCTTTCCTTCATCAACTTCCGGGGAGAGATCAAGGAAACTAAAGATTCGTTCGGCTCCAGCAAGTCCATTATATAAATCATTTAATTGTGTCGTAAAGTTATTAAAAGGTGTGCTACTTTGCCGGACATAAATTAAGTAGGAACCAAGCATGCCAAGACTAATATAATTATTTAAGACAAAAATGGCACCGACAACAGCACTGATTGCGTAATTAAAGTAAGAGAGACTAACAATCATCGGGGTTTTGCGTAACGCATTGGTATGGGCTTTAATCGCACTATTTTTTAAAGCGTTATTATATTGATCAAAGGCTTTTAAATCTTCGGGGTGATGATCAAACATATCACTAACTTTAAGCCCAACAATCATCTCTTCAACATAACTATTTAATGAAGCGGTGGTCTTTTGATTTTCGCTAAACGCTGCGCGCATTTTCCACCCGTTTAAGAAGATAAAGATAAACATGATAATGATAAAGAAAATAACAATTAGGGACAAAATAACATCAATTAAGAATAAGAAAATAATCGTGCCAACACCCATAACAAACGAGAAAATAATTAAGGTAAAACCAGTATTTAGTGCTTGATTTAAGGTATCGACATCGTTAGTGAAATAACTCATGATTTTCCCTCTTGTCGTATTATCAAAATATTTAAGCGGTAATTTTTGACTATGGGCAAAGAGTTCATTACGAATTTGGGCAATGACCCGTTGTGAATATTTGACCATCAAGGGGTTATAAATTAAGGTAGATAGTCCGCCACTAAGAAAGAGTAATCCAAGTTTTATAAGGGCATCTTGGAGTCCTTGTTGATCAAAGTTCACAATATATTTATCAATAATGTCGCGCATTAAATAAATGCCGTAAACATTGACAAAAGCCGCCCAAATTACGAGTATAACAATAAAAATAAGCGTAAATGGTTTAACCGCAAGATAAGAAAAGAGTCTCTTTAAAGTTTTTTTTATGTTTCGGTTTTGGGCAAACTTCTTCATGCTTTTGCCCCCTTAAGTTGGGTCTCATATATATCTTTATATATCTCATTACTAGTTAGTAATGTTTCATGGTTTCCTTCGCCATTTATTTTTCCTTCATGTAACACTAAAATGTGATCAGCGTTTTTAATGGCACTTATCCGTTGCGAGACCATAATAACACTTAAATCAGGGTAATATTTACTTAAGTTCACACGAATTTTCACTTCATTGATCGTATCAATCGCACTTAAAGCGTCATCAATAATTAATATTTTCGGGTTTCGTAATAGGGCACGAGCAAGACTAATCCGTTGTTTTTGTCCCCCGGAAAGATTTGTCCCGGCTTGACCGACTTCACTATTAAGTCCCGCATTTAGTTTTTCCACAATTTCATCACTTAAACTGGCTTTTAAGGCTTTTTCAATTTCGGGCATTGTTACGTCTTTATTTCCCCATTTTAAGTTATCAA
>CALAWM010000198.1 GCA_937895315.1 uncultured Caryophanales bacterium
GTGTGAATCTTAAAACTGATCCACTTGCAAAATCAATCGTAACTATTACAAGAACGATCGTTGATCAAAAAGCAACCTTTGCGATGAATGTTGATGGCGTTGATGTCTTATTTGATGTCGGTTCAATGGCCACTGTTGAAGCAAGTGTTTATTACACAGGTGCCTACTTACTATGGATTGGCGGCGAATATTCAAGTTCGCATGTCAGTAACTTTGTCTTTACATCCAATTAGTCAATCGTAAACTTTCGGCCAAAAGTTTACTAAAAACATGTTAAAAGAAAAGGAGGAACAAATGAAAAAGAAACTTTTAACAATAACAAGCCTACTCTTAGTTGTTTCATTACTCTCCGGCTGTTTTGGCGGGAATAGTGGCGATCCAACCGGAGATAGCGTCGAACCTTCAACTTCAGTTGTAGAAACAACAAGTGAAGAACCAACCAGTCCAGTTCCGAGTGAAGAACCAAGTGTTGAATTAGTTCCTGAAATTAGTATTACCAATACGGAAACAACAATTTGGATGGATGAAACCCTTACGCTTACAACTGAACTTGTCAATGGTGAAGGAGAAACCGTTGCTTACACCACATCTGATGAATTAAAAGCGACCGTTGATGAAGCGGGCTTAATTACGCCAAAAGGTGTTGGCGAAGTAACGATTGGTGCTCACTTAGTGAGTGACCCTCTCATTAAAGCCGAAAAATCATTTACCATCAAAGATACAGTGCTTGATACTGCTTTTGGATTTGGCAACTTTGACTATACCAATTTAAAAGCTGATGAACCAAGTGTTGTTACCACCAAAGCTAATGCAGAATGGCCATATGCAGAAGCCGTCTATAAAAATGTTTCCGGACGTCGTTATTATGCGGAAGCAAGTTTTGAAATTACTGGAATCAATACGGGATGGGTTTGGAACCGTCTCTCCATTGGTCACCGTAATGCAGTCTTACCAGAAGCCGAATATATCTTCCGTGGCTTAAACTTATCCTATGGTGACGGATCAAATAAGAAAACCGTTATTATGGAAACACCAAATAACTGGGGTGAAACAACTGATCGGTCCCAAGTCTGGGGCTTAAACGGAATTAGTGATATTCAATTTGGAGTTGGGGAAACCGTTAAATTAGCGACCTTACGTGACGCCAATGACTATTACTATTACATTAATGGCAGATTAATGTGGTTTGAAACATATGATAATCGTTTCTTAGATGCCGACACTGCTCCTGCTATCGTCTTACATGATTATCACGCTCGTGTCTTTGGCATGTTTGCGACCGCTGATGCTGAATTAATTGATGCCGAATTAGCCAAAGCTGAATCAAAACGCGTTTTATTCCCAACAAAAGCCGAAAACGTTGTCATTGATGCCGAACTTAAAACCATTGACTTCGTTAACGCTACCGCTGGCTGGCCATTTAGCAATATTAAAGATACCGCTGCTAAATCAGTCGGTGATGCCTTTAGTTTCCCACGCGATGTAAACGCCGTCGCCAGCTTTGATTTCAAAGTCAATAGCATGGTTGATCCTGATACATCAATCTTAGCCTTCACCCTTAATCACTGGGGTAAAGATGCCTCCAATCGTGGACCAAACCGCGCAATTACCATTTCCTTTGGCAATAATGGCGCAGGTATTACCGAATGGGACAGCAATGGTGACCTTCCTGTTACCGCTGGAATTCCACTCGTCTACCCAAGTCCATTACAAGCAACCAACAGTGTCACAATTGAACGGGTCATTACTGGTGCCGATACAAGTTTTGTAATCAAACTTAATGGCGAAGTAATTGCCAACACATTTGTCGCCGCGGGTTACACCGATGCTTATACCCTTTGGTTTGGCGCTCGGACAATGAACGCGACAATTTCTAATTACGCCGTTGCATAATAATTTATAATCAAACACTTACTCATTCCAGGGCATCATCTGCCCTGGAATGAAATGGTTAGGAGTGATAACTATGATTAAATACATTAAAAAATCAAGACAGTTTATCATCGAAAATGATGATATTTGCTATAGTTTTTATCTTACAAAAGAAGGAGTGCTCCAACACTTATATTTTGGTAAAAACACAAAAGAACTCAATATAGAAGCTATATCAAATCTCGATCAAGATTGGTCCAGAACATATTTTGATACTTCACTTAATCGTGAATCAGTATATGAGGACTATTATTACGCTGGACGATCGATGATGGAAATCCCTAGCCACGGTTTTGCTGAAAAAAGAGGTTCACAATTTATTATTGAACATCATGACGGCACCAACTTAACCGATTTTCGTTATGTATCGCATCATATTTATAAAGGAAAACCACAACTTCAAGGATTACCATCGTTTATTGATGATAAAGAAGTAGAAACTTTAGTTATTACCCTTAAAGACGCCCATTATGATGTTTCGTTAGTGACCTCTTATTCAATTTATAAAGCACATAACGCCATTATTCGTAACAATACTATTTTATGAAATGAACCACATATAAAAGTAAAAAGAGCATATGCTTTTTCCCTTGATTTACCAAAAAATAATTACCAATTAATGCATTTTCCCGGTGATTGGATTAATGAACGAAACGAAGTAATTGAACCGCTTAATCATGGACTTAAAAGACTATATTCGAACTTAGGGCGAAGTAGCCATGAACAAAATCCTGTAGCGATCTTAATTGATGAAAACGCCAATCAAGATCATGGAGAATGTTATGGCTTTAGCCACGTTTATAGCGGGACCTTTGCGATTGATATTAATGTTGACAAATTAAATATGACGAGAGTTTCGATGGGCATTAATGATGAACAATTTAGTTGGCTCTTAAATGAAGGCGATTCTTTTGTAGTACCGGAAGGGATTATGATTTTTAGTAATAAAGGAATTGAAGGGATTACCCAAACATTTCATAATATCATTCGTGAAAATCTCATTAATCCGCAATATGTGAATAAAGTCCGACCCGTTATTTTAAATAGTTGGGAAGGATGTTATATGGATTTTGATACCCAAAAAATCATTGATTACATTGATGCAATAGATGATATGAATATTGAACTCTTTGTGCTTGATGATGGGTGGTTTGGCAAACGTGATAATGATACAAGAAGTCTTGGCGACTGGGTTGTTAACGAAAAGAAAATTGATTTAGCAAAAGTCATTGCCCATACCCATAAAAAAGGCTTAAAGTTTGGTTTATGGTTTGAACCAGAAATGATTAATTACGATAGTGATTTATTCCGGGAGCATCCAGAATATGCTTTAGGTTATTCTTCAAAAGAAAGGGCCTTATCCCGTCATCAATTCGTCCTTGATACAGTAAATAAAGAAGCACTTGACAATGTCTATAATCAAATAACCAAAATCCTTGATAAATATACGATTGACTATGTCAAATGGGATCATAATCGGAATGTTTATGATGCATATAGTCATTATCTTCCTGCGAATCGTCAAGGAGAAACATATCACCGCCTCGTATTAGGAAGTTACGAATTAATGGATCGACTAACAAAACGTTATCCAAATATTTTATTTGAAAGTTGCGCTTCTGGTGGCGGTCGTTATGACTTAGGAATGCTCTATTATATGCCGCAAGTGTGGACAAGTGATGAAATGGATCCAATGGAACGGCTCTATATCCAATATTCAACAAATCGGATTTATCCTCTTTCCACAATGGGGGCACATATTGGTAAACATAAAACTGCTGATTATAGTGTTAAAGCAAAACTTTCGGCAATTGGGGTCTATGGTCTTGAATTAGATCCCCGGACCTTAAGTGAAGACGAAAAAAAGGCAATTAATGGTGTGACAAAGTTATATAAAGAAATAAGAAAACCGCTCATAAATAACGGAACGCTTTATCATTTATCTTCACCATATGCTTCAAACTTTATGGCGCTAATGAGTGTTAGCGAAGATCAAGAAGAAGCGATTGTCCAAATTACAAGTATAAAAAAAGAAACAATCAAATATCGTTTCTTAAAACTAAAGGGACTATTAAAAGATGCTTTATATGAAAATACATATGATAAAAAAGTCTTAAGTGGTCAACATTATATGGATATCGGCCTTAATTTATCACGGGGTCGTAATGTCCTTGAAACTGACTTAATCCATTTAAAAGTAGTAAAGAAGAGCAAGGAGTGAAGATCTTAATGAAAAATGATATCCGTTTAGAAAACATCCATATGCGTGATCCATTTATTTATGTTGACCGTATGAATGGCCGCTATCACCTTTTTGGTACGACCAGCGGCGGTTCCATGCAAAGATTTGAAATGTACACTAGTAATGATTTAGAACTATGGCAAGGACCATTTGTCGTCTTTGATGGGGCAAATCACCCTTCCTACTGGGCGCCTGAAGTTTATTACGTTGAAGACTTAAAAGCCTACATTATGTTTGCGACCGTACGCGGTAATGACCGGAAAAGAGGGACAGTTGCCTTTATTAGTGAAGACTTAATGAATGTTCCCTTCCGCTTATATAGTGACCAAATTACTCCCGAAGATTTCACTAATCTTGATGGAACATTATATTATGATCAAAAAACCGGAAGTCCTAAAATTATTTTCTGTCATGAATGGCTGGAAATTAATGATGGTTCTTTTGTCCAAGCAACACTTACAAAAGACTTAAAAACATATGACAAAGATAGTATGCAAATATTATTCCACGCTAGTGAAATTCCGTGGAGTATTTCACCAAAATTCACAAAAACAACAAATGATTATATAAGTGATGCCCCATATATTTTTCATAATGATGGCGTGGAGTACATGCTTTATTCAACTTTTGGAAAGCATGGATATCAAACCGGATATTGTTATACAAAAGATGGATGGAAAAACTATAACCATGCTCTTGAACCTTTAACTGAACCGAACTCTGGGCACGCAATGATTTTTACTTCACTTAAGGGTATTAATTACATTATTTATCATACCGATAATGAGAGTCCAAAAGTAAAACCGACAATAAGACGATTATTAGTTAACGGAAGTTCATTACAAACTATCTAAATTTATAGAAGAAACAAGCAAATCGTAATTTTCAAAGTATAATTAATTTAGGAATACTAAATGGATATTTTACTCAATGCACTTTTTGATACGCTTTATACGGCACTTTACTTTGGTATTGTGGGTATTATTGCCTTATTAGTGAAATATGTTTTTAAAGTCCATGGTGAATGGTATCGAAAGATTTTACATTTATGTTTTATGGGTTCAATCTTTTGTTTCCTTTATTTTTTTGATTACTGGTATACATCGGCCATAGTACTTATCATCTTTCTTATTATTGCGCTTGTCGGTTTAACTATTCTTGAGAGATTTCCTTTTTACGCGGAACTTCTTGCTGAAAGAAGTAAAGGCGAAGTTAAAAGAAGCATTACCATCGCCTTTATCGTCTATTTAGTGTCGATTAGTGTCGTATGGGGAATATGGGGTGACACTCATAAATATATTGTCCTAGCGGCCGTTTTAGCTTGGGGTATTGGTGACGCCCTTGCCGCTTTAGTCGGACAAAATAAAAATAACCTAGTTATTAATACGAATATTATCAAAAGTAGAAAAACTGTCCAAGGCACAATTGCGATGTTTGTCGGATCAACAATTGCCATCTTTTTAGTAGTAGCAAGATACAAACCGTTGACGTATAGTATCTTAATATCCTTATTTGCGGGGTTAGTGGCCACCATTGCGGAAGTATATACTAAAGAAGGATGGGATACGGCGAGTGTTCCACCGATTGTTTTAATATCTTTATTATTAGGCACTTTTATGTAGTATTTTGCATTATTAATGAAGGATACTTCTCGAATGAAATCCGTTTAAGAATGAATCGAAGTGCTAATAACTTGCATTAGTGATATGATAAAGTATAAATATAAGTATTTAGGAGTTTTTTAAATGGAAAAGATTGCAGTAATAGGCTTGGGATACGTCGGGTTGTCAAACGCCGTATTATTATCAATAAATAATGAAGTAAAAGCAGTTGACATCAATAGTAAAAGAGTAGAGTTAGTTAATAGTAGGATATTACCCATTCAAGATATTGAAATGGAGGAGTATTTCAAGGAAAGAAAACTTAATCTATTTGCAACAACTAACATTTATGATGCTGTTAAAAATGTTAAGTTTGTTATTATTGCTACACCAACCGACTATGATCCAAACAAAAACTTTTTTGATACGTCATCAGTTGATTCTGTTGTTGATTCAGTCTATAAAGTGAACAAAAATACAACCATTATTATTAAATCAACATTACCCGTTGGTTATACACAAGAATTGCAAAAAAAATATCGCGATATAGAAATTATTTTTTCGCCAGAATTTTTAAGAGAAGGCCGTGCCCTCTACGATAATTTATATCCATCTAGGATTGTACTCGGCTCAAATTCTGAAAGGGCAAAAGAGTTTGCAAAACTTTTGTCAAATGGAGCCATTAAGAAAGATGTGCCTATCTTATTTACTGGATCAACAGAAGCAGAAGCAATAAAACTGTTTTCTAATACTTACTTGGCGCTTAGAGTTGCTTTTTTTAATGAACTAGACACGTATTCTGAAATAAGGAACTTAAATACAGCAGAAATAATTAAAGGAATTGGTCTTGATCCAAGAATCGGAAATCACTATAATAACCCTTCCTTTGGTTATGGAGGTTATTGCCTACCTAAAGATACAAAACAACTATTAGCAAACTATCATGATATTCCTCAAAATATTATGAGCGCAATTGTTGATGCAAACAGAACAAGAAAAGATCATATCGCAGACATGATTATTGCAAAAAAGCCAAAAATAGTTGGAATTTATAGATTAGTGATGAAGAATAATTCTGATAATTTTCGAGCCTCATCAATTCAAGGTGTAATGAAAAGAATTAAAGCAAAAGGAATTAAAGTTGTTGTTTTTGAACCAGTATTAAAAGAAAATGAATTTTTTGGTTCAGAAGTAATTAGAGATTTTAAAAAGTTCATTTCGATGAGTGATGTAATTGTTGCGAATAGACATTATAAAGAACTTGAGGAAGTGTCTAATAAAATATATACTCGCGATTTATTTAATAGGGATTAATAAAATGAAATGCACATATTTAGTTACGGGGGCTGCAGGATTCATAGGATTCTATGTCGCTAAACGATTGTCTGAAGAAGGTAACATTGTAATAGGTATTGATAATTTAAATGATTATTATGATGTAAATTTAAAGGAAAAACGATTAGAAATTTTAAGAAGTTTTAGCAACTTTATTTTCTATAAGATAGATATTTCCAATCATGAGCAACTTAATGATGTTTTTAAATTACATAAGATTGAATATGTGATTCACCTTGCTGCCCAAGCAGGGGTAAGATACTCTATTGAAAATCCAAAAGTTTATTTGGACTCTAATATTATTGGGTTCTTTAATATTTTAGAAGCATGCCGATGGAACCCTGTTAAACATCTAATATATGCATCAAGTAGTTCAGTTTATGGAGCGAATAAAAAAGTACCTTTTGAAGAAACCGACTTTGTAGACAATCCTGTTTCATTTTATGCAGCCACAAAGAAAAGTAACGAGTTAATGGCTTATACATATAGCCATCTTTATGACATTCCGACAACAGGGTTAAGATTCTTTACGGTATACGGTCCGATGGGGAGACCTGATATGGCATACTTTAGTTTTGTTGACAAGTTCTTTGCGGATGAGCCGATTAAAATATTTAATAACGGAAATTTTGATAATGATATGTATCGGGATTTTACTTATGTTGATGATATTGTTGAGGGAATTATTCGGATAGTTGGTAACCCTCCAAAAGAAAAACCTAAAAGTAGGGTATTGAATATTGGTAATAACACACCAGAGAAATTGATGTATTTCATTGAAACACTTGAAACTTGCTTATCTAATTCTTTAGGGAGACCAATCTTTTTTAAGAAAGAATTTGAACCAATAAAACAGGGTGATGTTTGGAAAACATACGCATCAACAAATAGATTAGAAGAAATTATCGATTTTAAACCAAGGACACCTATAAATGAAGGATTACAAAAATTTACAGATTGGTATTGTGAATTTTATAATAAAAAATAGTAAGTAAGGGCTATTCTTGGTTGTCTGTATAAGTATTGTCTTTTTGAATTTCATTTTTTGATGAATCAAATAGGTCTTTTAAAAATTTAATGACAAATAAGATAATGATAAAAACAAATTGAGAGGCAAAAAGTGTAATTAATAACTGCCTATCAAGAAGTTTTGAAATATAAAAACGGTCTTTCAATAGATAGTAGTTATTGGTTTTTAGGAAAAAAGCTAAAAGTAAATTGGCATATGGTATAAAAATTAATGCAAATAAAGGATCCTTAAAAGGTAACTTACTTTGATTGTTTATATTCGCTAAAACAGTAGCTATAGATAGAAAAATTAAACCAAAGATTAATGACATTATAAATATTGTTTTAGATTTTTCTTCTTTAATTGTTGAAAGATAAGTTGATGAATCTATCCATTGCCTATCCAAAGGATTTAAAAATTCTTTAAATGATTGTGTATTTAAAGAATCTTTAACATAGGAGAAATTGATCTGATTCATTGATAACTTTTGGCCGATTGTGAAATATATTGATGATTCGTTAATTAACTCATAAAAACGACTATTCATAATAAAGAATACATTACCAAAAGTATTTTGAAATAAACTATTAGTTGTAATCCTGTTTTCAGACTCTTCTAAAAAGGGGTCATATATTGCAGCGATTTTAAATTCAGTGTTTATTACTGTGATCTGTTCACCAATTAATGATTGAATATCATCATAACGGTTGTTATTGCTTATTAGCAACTGTGCATAAAGTGAAGTTATTACAATTGAGTTCTGTTCAAACAAACTGAGGTTTTCTTTATTTATGAATGCCAGACCATTGGTTCCAAGCGCTTCATTTATTTTACTTTTTTCTATAGTACCTATGGAATAATCAAATGAACTATCGCTGGAATATATTTGATTAGATAAAGCAAACATGGTTGAGTAGCCATAATTTCTATTATTATAAATATCAAATTTTTCTGTAATGATTGATGTGTGATTATCATTAACTTTTATTAACGTTTGTGAAATGTTTTTTTCTACAAGGGTATTAGTTATTCCAGCAATCATCCGGGAGTGGTCCTCCCATGAGCTTATATTAGATGCAAAAATTGAAAAAGAAAATGAGCCAATAACTATTAAAGAAACAATAATAATGTTTAGTAAATATTCTTTGATAAGTTTCATGATTGTTCCTCTTTTATTAATGATAATTCTTTTTTAATTTCCATGAATCCAAATGGAATATAGGGAATGTAGACGAGAGCATCAACCAGAACAATGACTTCCCATCCTAGGTTTGGAAAAATAACTTTGAGTAAGAGAATCAGGGGTAATTTTAAAATGACACCAATGAAAGTAACGTAAATTTGAGCCTTTAATTTTTCAAGGCCATTATTGAAAAATATTAAAGATCCAGTGAGAAATTTACTTGAAAAATAAAATACTATTATTATCAAAGTCAATGGTTTTATAGAAATTGTAAAACGCCCAAGCCAAATGTCAAATATTGGTTGCATAAAGACAGACAGGATTATTGAAAGCATTGAGAAGATTGCACCAATTAACAAAAGTGTTTTGAATGTTTTTAATAAACCACTATAGTTTTTTGCAGTTCGGTACTTTGATGTTGTTACCCATAGTGGGAATCCAATCGCTGTAAACATAGAGTATAAAGCAAAAAAGAATTTTGTGTATTTATCATATTCAACGGCGCTTTCAGATCCAAACATACGACCAGCGATAATCGTATCAGAAGCAAATAAAAGAAGGTTTCCAATTTGAATCAAAAAGAAAATTAACCCAAAGTTCATTACAAGTCGTAATGCCTTTTTATCAAACATTTTTATTGAAGGGCGCAAATTTGGAGAATTAAAGTAGAAATAATAAATATTAGTAAATAAATAAGGAACTACTATTGAAATACTATAAGCTATAGCAACAAATAGTATTTTTTGACTTGTTGAAACATTTATTGATAAAACTATCGAAATTACAATGATGTTTGATATTAATCCAATCAAATTTGTTATCCAGTTTTTTTGTTTAGATTGAATGATTGCATTAACATTCTTTAGAATTAATTCTATACTTGAAGAAAAAGTGATTATTATTAGCGATATCAACAATATATGACGTGGGACATTGTTATTTACATCACCAAATAATTTATTTAAATCAAGAAAGAGAAAAACAATAGAAAATATTATGAATATTGCCATGCTGATAACTGAAGTTGCAACATAAGTAGATGAAATTAGTACTTTTTGTTCATGCTCATCCTTATGCTCAATTAATTTGTTTTTTAATCCGTGACCAAATCCTAAGTCCAGGTTTAATATCCATGTTACAACAGACAATACTATAAGCCAAACGCCAAATACGCCATCATCATTAAAGAAATTACTGTATATTGGAATTATGGCAATGGCGATTATCATTGTTGAAATACGCGCAACTAAGGAAAATACCACATCTCTTAAACCAACATATTTGCCATCCTTATTAAACAGAATTTTGAAAATATTATTACCATTATAAGGATGCTCTTCAATTTTTTTGTTTCTAATAAAAGCTTCTGAAATAAAGAAAAATAAAAAGATATTAATGAACATTATTTCTATTTGATTCTCTTTATTTGATAATCCTATAAATAATAATAAAAGTAATATTTTGACGGGAATGGAAAATCTTTTACTAAATAAAATAGAAATAATTGGCAGGAGAATGTATATTATTCCGAATAGTCCAAAACTTGCAAGAACATATCCATATGTAGAAGTACCTGCATCAATATGAGATGGCACAGTAAGCATGTATAGTTCATAGGCAGTTTTACCGCCATATCCAATAAAAGGCCTTTGTAAAAATAATTGGATAAAGTAAATAGGACTTTGTAAACGAGTTAAGAAGGATTGATCCCCATCTACAATCTTTGAAAATACTTTGGGTAGAAGTTTTGCTAATATTTCAAATATTTGATTGATATAGATAAATCCAATTAGCACAATCATGGCAAAAAAAATAAAAAGTATTACTTCCGTCTTCTTGTTTTTTATTAGTTTGAATAAATAAGCTATGTATAGCAATCCAAGTAATAAATATGTTGCTGTAGAAAACGTTAGAATTGACGATAGGATAAAAACAAACAAGAAAATTAATCTCGGTTTTTTGTTAATGAACAATTCCCCAAACTGGGCAATAATTAATATAGAACCATAAACTCCTGGTTCCCAAAAAACTGAAAGTAAACGATCCGAGACTACATTATTATTAAGCGAAGCGTACCGAAAATTATAAAACAAACCAAAATAACTCTCAACAAGGAAATTTCGTCCAGGAACAACGTGTATTGAGGTTGACCAACTTTCCCCAACAAAGAAATTGAATGCATAGAAATATAGGGCGATTGCGGAGAAAAATAAAATTATTCTACTAAAGTATTTAAAAAAATCTTCGAAAGTAAACACACATATATATAAAACACTAATTATAAGCACACTTAATATGGATAAGTAGTTGTTTATATTGTAAATTCTTTGTGGATTAAGTAAAAAAGACATTAATATCCAAAAAATAGAAAAAATAATGAAAATCAAGAAAATAGAAGGAATAGAAAAGTGTTTCTTCTTAAATTTATCTAAGAATAACACGAAATCAAGTCTGGCTAAAATATATATGGTTAATGATATTATTAGAAGCGCCAAGGTTATT
>CALAWM010000199.1 GCA_937895315.1 uncultured Caryophanales bacterium
AAATCCACGCTTTACTTGGCGAAAATGGGGCAGGGAAAAGCACACTTATGTCCATTCTATTTGGCTTATATCAACCTGATGAAGGAATTATTAAAGTCCGTGGTGAAGAAGTAAAAATCAAAAATCCGAACGATGCGAATGATTTACACATTGGCATGGTTCACCAACACTTTAAACTAGTCGAAAATTACCCCGTCCTTGAAAATATTATTTTAGGGATGGAAGATACAAAACGCGGTTTTCTAACAAAGACGAAAGCCCGGAAAAAGATTGAAGAACTCGCCGAATATTATCATCTCCATATTGATTTAGATGCGAAAATTGAAGATATTACGGTCGGGATGCAACAACGGGTTGAAATCTTAAAAATGCTTTACCGCGATGCCGATATTTTAATTTTTGATGAACCAACCGCGGTTTTAACCCCGCAAGAGATTACGGAATTAATGCATAATATGCGCCATATGATTAGTGAAGGTAAATCAATTATTCTTATTACCCATAAACTTAATGAAATTAAAACAGTCGCTGATCGGTGTAGTGTATTACGTAAAGGGAAATATATCGGTACCGTTGAAGTCAAAGATACGAGTGTTGAACAAATGGCCGAGATGATGGTCGGCCGGAAAGTTAGTTTCCATATTGAACGCGAAAAAGCCGTGCCGGGTGACAAAGTATTAGAAGTGCATAATGTTAATCATATTAATACTTTTACGAACAAAAATGATTTAAGCGATGTATCTTTCAATGTTCGGGCTGGTGAAATTGTCGTTATTGCCGGTATTGAAGGTAACGGACAAACGCAGCTTGCCGGGGTCATTACCGGACTTAACACGCCCCGTTCAGGTAGTGTTATTTTAAACGGTGTTGATATCACTAAAAAAAGTATTCGTCAAAAAACCTTAAGCGGAATTAGTTAGATTTTACTTTGGCGAACAATTTAATTTTACAAACATATTTCAATAAAGAATTACAAAAATTTGGCTTTTTAAAGTTTAAAAACATTAATGAAAAGGCTGATGCATTAATTGAGCAATTTGATATTCGGAGTGGCCAAGGGCGGAAGACAAGCATGCGGAGCATGAGTGGCGGCAATCAACAAAAAGCAATTATTGCCCGCGAATTAAGTCGTCCCTTAGATTTAGTCGTCGCCGTCCAACCGACCCGCGGATTAGATGTTGGCGCGATTGAGTATATCCATAAAGAATTAATAAAATTACGCGATGAACATAAAGCGATTTTAGTATTTTCGCTTGAACTTGATGAAGTGTTTAGCATTGCTGATCGTATTTTAGTCATGTTTGATGGCCGAATCGTCGCTAATCTTATCGCCGAAGAAACTAATGAAAATGAACTAGGGCTTTATATGTCTGGTTCGAAAGAGGCGCAAGATGAAGAAATTATTACAAAGTAGTGGTTTTGAAAAAATAGCGGCGACATTAATAGCCATCATTGCTGGGTTACTTTTTGGACTCATTATTATGCTCATTATTAACCCTTCCCAAGCCTTTGGGGGTTTAGGAGCAATTCTTACCGCCGGCTTTTTAAATGGCGGACAAAGTATTGGTGACGTCTTATTTAAAAGTGCACCCTTAATTTTAGTTGGTCTCGCCGTTGCTTTTGCTTTTAAAACTGGATTATTTAATATCGGGGTCAGCGGGCAACTTATGATGGGGGCTTTAGCAGCCGTCTATGTTGGCGTTAAATGGAACCTTCCACCCTCCATTCACTGGTTAGTCGCCCTTTTAGCCGGGATTCTCGGCGGTGTCCTTTGGGCGCTTGTTCCTGCT
Source organism: uncultured Caryophanales bacterium (assembly GCA_937895315.1). GTDB lineage: Bacteria > Bacillota_I > Bacilli_A > RFN20 > CAG-826 > UBA1361. Next base: position 1,791 of record CALAWM010000199.1, read on the forward strand.
CTTTTAAAGGCGTTTCGCAATGTTCACGAAGTCGTAGCGACGATTATGATGAATTACATAGCGATGTTTACTTCAAAAATTATCTTACTTAATGTTCCGGGATTATATAATGTTGCTTCGTCACGAAGTTCCGTTGTTGCGACCGGCGCACAAATCCCCCAACTTGGGCTAAATGTCTTATTTGATTTACCAAAAATGAATAGCGGGATTGTGATTGCAATTATTGCCACCATTATTATTTATGTCTTACTGGAAAGAACAACCTTTGGTTACCAATTAAAAGCTGTTGGTTTTAACCGTAATGCCGCACGTTATGCGGGGATTAATGACCGTTCTAATATTGTTTATTCCTTACTTATTAGCGGAGCACTTGCCGGTTTAGCCGGTGCAATAATGTATTTAGGACCCGGAAACGGATTAAGACTTGAAGCCAAAAACGTTATTTCGCCATTTGGGTTCCAAGGGATTGCCGTTGCCCTTTTAGGCATGAGTAACCCGTTTGGGACGATGGCCGCTGGGATGTTTTTTGGTTATATTCAAGCCGCTGATAATGAACTCCAATCATGGGGCTTTAATCTAGAAATTATCGATATTATTAACTCAAGTATTATATACTTTAGTGCCTTTAGTTTATTCTTCCAAAAATACGCTTCTAAAATTAGAGATTTCTTCTTGAACCTTGGCAAGAGTAAAGAAAAAGAAGAAAGTGTCCCAGAAGTTAAGGAAGTTACGAGTAACGAAATAGAGAGTGTAGAAGTAGTAGAAGAAACTCCAGTCGTTAAAAAAGAAAATAAAGCACTTGTAGCCGTCAAAGGTTTCTTTGTCCGCTTTGGTCGCGCTTTTGTCCGTTTCTTTGTTAGATTTGGCAAAGGATTTGTGAATTTCTTTAAAACGTTACCAAGTGATACTAAAACTTTCTTTAAAGAACTACCAATGCGGCTTAAAAAGCATTTTACCGTCAAAAGAATTATCATTTACAGTGTATTCCTCGTTGTCTATATATTATTAGCGATCTTTACAACGCCGAATATGTATAGTTTGTTACGCTTAACAATGTTTTCGGTTGTCCCCCTTGCTTTAGTGGCGATGGGTGGTTTATATAGTGAACGAAGTGGGGTTGTGAATATTGCCCTTGAAGGGACGATGATGTTTGGCGCCTTTATTGGTATCTTAACGCTTAGTAACCTGCAAGCACGGGGCATTGATGGTCAACACATTTTATTCTTTGCCGTCATTATCGGTGGGGTTGCCGGTGTCGTCTTTTCCTTACTCCACGCTTTTGCCTCGATTACGATGAAGAGTAATCAAACTATCTCAGGGACAGCCTTAAATATGCTAGCCCTTGCTCTTGC
>CALAWM010000200.1 GCA_937895315.1 uncultured Caryophanales bacterium
CATTAAAAACGTAAAAGGACTGCCATATCCCATCCCTAACATAAAGAAATCAGCGTTAGGGATTAAAGCGTTGAGAAGCACCGCAATTGCTGCTAACACTAATAAAACACTTATCGCTTTAAATAAGTCGCCCTTCTTAGGCCGATAATTACCGCTTAATAGCATATTCACGGAGAAAAGGATCATAACTGTGTGATAAACAAAACTACGAAGCGGAAACATTTCTTGGCTAAAACTAAACCATGATGATGTATCTCCTAAAATGTTTGAAGGATATAAAAGACTAATCGCTCCGGCAAGTAAACCAACGACGAAAGCGCTTGGCTTTAAAAACTCCGAAAATTTTGACTTCCCAAAGGCGACAAAAGGAAAAAGATAAAGTGGAGTACTGCATAATGCATAAGGAAATTCCCCAAGCGGGATATTACCATATACCCGTAATAAGATCACAAACTTAATAATTTCCAAAAGCCACATAAAAAGGATTGTTAGTTTTAAAACAAGGGCTTTTTGCTCGGGTTTTAGTTTATTTCGATAAATTATTAAAGGCACAAAATACATTGCACTTAATCCAAGCATCATCAATAAACCAATGAAATGCTTTAAACCATATAAAGGGGCAGTGGTTGTAACAAAAAACATAGAATACCTCACAAATCTCTATATATTGTCCCATAAAGGATACAGTAATGGAAAGTATTAGAAGAATATATTGAACTAACTTATCTTTAATTCACTAAATATTTATAGTTTAATTTTCCGGTCCCGAAAATAATACTCTTCATCTCTTGGACCAATGGGGCGAATAACCTTACAAGGATTACCAAAGGCGACAACATTAGAAGGAATGTCTTTGGTGACAACACTCCCTGCACCTACAACAACATTATCGCCAATATTAATGCCTGGGAGAATAATAACCCCGGCGCCAATCCAGCAATTTTTACCAATGTGAATGGGCATATTAAATTGATAGCCTTTTTCTCTTAAAGTTGGAACAATTGGATGTCCCGCAGTAGCGACGATCACATTTGGTCCAAACATTGTATAATCACCGACATAAATATGAGTATCATCCACCAATGTTAAATTAAAATTAGCGTAAATATTATTACCAAAATGGACATGTCCACCGCCAAAATTCGAATGTAATGGGGGTTCAATATAACAATTCTCCCCAATCTCCGCGAACATTTCTTTCAATAATTTATTTCTTTTGTCCATTTCAATTGGACGGGTTTGATTGAAATCATAAAGTTTATTTAACTTCTGGATTTGGATTTTTTGAATTTCGGCATCGCCGGGTAAATATAATTCCCCGGTATGTAATTTGTCTTTCATTTAATGATTTCTCCTATTTTTATCGTTAATAAGATGTTTGAGTAAATCCACTTCTATTAAAACATCAATTTACTTAATTATATAATATCAATTCTTGAGATATTGAACCAAGTATAAAATTTATTGTTCCTTCGTGTCGCCCCCATAAAAAAAGAGACCCTAAGGCCTTTTTTTAAACATAGGT
>CALAWM010000201.1 GCA_937895315.1 uncultured Caryophanales bacterium
AAAACTATCAATTCCGCGCGCTAAACCACTCACAATGACGTAATCTTCTTTGGCTAATGCTCCCGCAAACTCATAAGTCATTTTTTTACCATATTCGCTAAAGTCTCGGGCACCAATAATTGCGATTGATTTATCCCCCTTATTTAATAAGGTAGAATCACCCTTTAAAAATAAGACGATCGGCGGGTTATTAATCGTCTTGAACGCCTCGGGATAATCTTCATCAATAATTGTTATTACATTGATGTTTTCCCAATCTTTTTGAAAGGATTCATAAACTTCATCATCAATCTTTTCTTTTTGGCGCAGGGCATTAATAATCTGATAATAATCGCCTTCATACTTTGTTGCAAAATAAAGTAAAACATCACGTGCTTTTCTGCTCATAAAAAATACCTCACTAGTTAAATACATGAGGTATTAATTCTTTATAACATTAAAATAATTTTATTTGTAAATTTTCTGCGTCACGAACTGGTTTATAACTATAACGATGGACACCTTTAACGGGTCCGTATATTTCAAGGGCTTCTAAATGTTTTCTTGTTGGATATCCTTTATTATGTTTGAAGTCGTAATGCGGGTAAGCAATATCTAATTCATACATATAGGCATCACGGGCAACTTTCGCTAAAATACTTGCTGCCGCAATTGAAAGTGATTTAGCGTCACCTTGGACAATTGCTTCATGTCCGACTTCTAATTGGCCAAGTGGCATAGCATCACTTAACACAAAATGATATTCGGCTTCCATTTCCCCGAGGGCTTGAAGCATTCCCATTCTTGTTGCTTGATAAATATTATATGTATCAATTTCATCAGCACTCATACTGACAATACGATAGTCAAGGGCAACTTTTTTAATTAAATCACTAAGTTCGATTAATTCATTTTCATTTAATTCTTTAGAATCTTTAATTCGGGCATCATTAAATGTTGGCGGTAAGATAACCGCAGCGATATAGACAGGTCCGGCAAGGGGACCGCGTCCAGCTTCGTCAATCCCTACAATATAGAGGTGACCCCGCGCCCGATAATCATTATCAAATTCATAATATGTCATACTAGCTCCAAACTAATACGGCCGATTGCCCCATTTTTGAAATCATTCAAGAGCATTATTTCTGTCCGGTCAGTTACAACGTGTTCTTCTCCAATAATACCACGTTTTTGCGCAATTAACATAATCGCTTCAAGATAAGGAGTGTCTTTTTGCAGGGTAATATCGTAACAAGTATTAAGTAAATTAAGATAATTTAGTTGTAAATAAGGTAATAAATATTCTGCCATCATGTGGGTTGGTAATATTTCTTGTCTAATCGTACCGACAAGGGCTAACTTCATGCTAATGAGTGAATCTTCAAAGTTTGGAGCGAGAATTCCGGGGGTGTCAATGAGGGCAATTTCTTCACTAACCTTAATATATTGATTTGATCTCGTATGTCCCGGACGATTTTCTACACTCGCGGCTTTTCTGCCTGCTAATTTATTAATTAAGGTTGATTTACCAACATTTGGAATCCCAACTATCATAACGGTTAAAGGACGAACTTTTAGTCCTCGTCTAATATAACGGTCAATAACTGGTTGACCAGCCTTTTTGATGCCTTTCAGGATTTCATTAACAAAAGCTTTATCATTTAAGTTTCCGGCCAAAGTATTTTCTCTTCCTAAATACTTTTTTAACTCGGCGGGATCGGCTAAATCGGCTTTCGTTAATATGAAAAGATTTGGTTTCTTCATAATGATTTTTGATAAGTAGGTTGCTCTACTACTTTCGGGGATACGGGCATCACCAAGTTCAATGATTACATCGACTAACTTTAATGTATCAATTAACTTGCGGGTCGCCTTTTGCATGTGCCCCGGGAACCAACCAATATTTTGATTTTGACTCATATTAATAATACCGCCAGTTCCAAATAATATAATAATGCCGTTTAATTAGTTCCATTTTGCCATCTGGCTTAACTTCTACTCCTTCAGCAAAACCTTGAACGACAACTAATTTGCCACGTATTGCACTAAATTTAATACTACCAAGTCGGCGTGAATCATATGAATTAGCACGGTTATCACCCATCAAATAATATTCATTGGCGCCGAGTGTCAAAGGAGCACCGATGCCGTTTCCGCTATCAGTTGAAGTAGCCGTAAAATATTTAGCAGTGCCGCTTAAATATGATTCATCTAAAGTAAAAGGAATACCGTTTTGCGGAGTAACACTTACAATATCGCCGTTTCCGTGATCATTAATGACGATTGTTTCATAAGGAAGGGCAATTACTCTTTTGATTAATAAACTAGGGTTATCGCTTCCGCCATTACGGTCAAAAACGATAATATCGCCGCGTTTTATATTGTTTCGGGCGCGATCTCTTTCATCCATTAATCCAAACTCAACGTAACTTGGGTTATCAAAGTTATTTAAGGTCGGGGCCATGCTTTGGCCATCGATATAAACAGCCGTAAAGGCTAAATCAACATAAGTAACCGGAATAGCAATCAAGGTAACGACAATAAGTAAAATCGTCCATATAATATTCATGGCTTTCCGGCGATTAGGTTTTAACTTGCTATTAATTTCTTCCTCGGTTATTTCATCGACACCGAGTGCTTCTTCTTTTACCATAGTGATATTATACAACTTTATGTACATGAATGTACATTTTCCCCTTCTCTTTTTCAAAAAGGCACTATTTATAAAAAAAGACCAGCGCTTGCTGGTCTAATGTTTCTAACTTACTTCTTTTCTTTAATCCGGGCTTTACGGCCTGAAAGTTTCCGAATGTAGTAGATTTTGTTGCGACGAACACTACCGCGACGTAAGACTTCAATGCCTTCAATCACTGGTGAATGGGTCATAAACACTCTTTCAACTCCAATGCCACCAGACATTTTACGAACGGTGAAGGTCCGGTTTACACCCGCACCTTGAAGGGCAATAACAACCCCTTCAAAAAATTGAATCCGTTCTTTTTCACCTTCCCGAATTTTAACTGCGACCTTAATGGTGTCGCCGCTTGAGAATGCTGGAAGATCTTTACGAAGTTGAGAAGCGTTAATTTCACTTACTAAATTTTTATTCATGAACAACTCGCTCCTTCCATGTATTTTTTTAGTGTTCATACCTTTTGGCAGCGGACCACAGCGTTAAACGCTTAATTAATATACCACCTTACCTTTACTATGTAAAGTATTATAAGTAGAAAACAATATATTGAACTAACTTAAAAAGTATTAGTTTTAAAAATAAAAAAGAGGCATAGAGTTTTTCCATGCCTCCAATATAAAGTATCTTAGATTAAGCTGGTACGTAACCCCATGTTACTGGAAGATTCGTAGGATTCCAGGTTAAGCCCCATGATGGCGGTAATGAGGCCGCGCCACAATTAAAGCCAGTAATGTTTGGACCGGAGAAGGCATTATTTTGCACAGTTACAACGGTTCCTGGGAGGTAAATTCTACCAGCGAATAATATGTTGCTAAAGGCTTCTTCTTGAATTACGACTTGGGCATTACCGAAAGTAATGGCATTGGTAAGTGGGTTATTTGCAAAAGCCCGTGGACCAATAACTGCTAAAGTATGGGGGCAGCCTAAAGCAATAAGGTTGCAGTTTTCAAACGCTGATGCACTGATTGTTTGTACGGCTGGTAAAGTAATATATTGTAACAATCTGCAGTCGAAGAATGTTCTTTCACCTATTGTTTTTAATAACGGGAAGTTAATCGATGGTAGACTAACACAATCTTTAAATGCACTATTGCCAATTGTTTCAACTTTATTGGCAAAAATTTGTGTTAATGTCGAATTATTGTAGAATGCAAGTTCAGAGATTGTAGTGATGGTGTCTGGGATGTATAAAGTAGTGATTAGCGGACAATTACTTGCAAATTGAATAGGAATTGTGTTTAAAGTGGCATTAGTTGGAAAACCAATTGATGTCAATTTATAACAATCACTTAACGCGCCCGTGCCGATATTCACCACTGAATCAGGAATACTTATATTAGCAAGTCCCGTAAGTGCAAACGCTCTACTTAAAATGTTATTTAAACCATTGGCTAAGTGCACTTGTTCTAGATTAGTACATTGGGAAAAAGCAAACTGGCCAATCGTCACTAGATTTGCATTTGTAACAACGCTTTGAATTTCTAGATTGTTAGTAAAAGCATTATCAGCAATATATCTTACTGGTAATCCATCAATCATATCGGGAATAATGATCCGCCCAATACCTGATAAATTCAAACCTTCAATGGTAATTTCTGTTCCGTTGGATGAGTATTCAAATACATATTGAGGATCCACTGCTTGACCAACCGCACTATAAGTAATGTCTTGGTTAACTGGTGAAATTTGTGGTGTCCAACCAGTGAATTGATACATGACATCTGTGTCATCACGGTTATACGGCACTAAACCAGGATAAACTGGTGTTTGCCCTAATTCATAGATTTGATCGTGACCCAAACTGAATCCATCCATACTATCCCATGAGACAGTATAGTAACGGCCGGTGGTTGCAAATTGCGCAGTATAAACGGTATTAGCGGTGGCCGGAGCAACGGCTGGTGACCAACCACTAAATGTGTAGACATAAGTCGCATCTGATGGTCTGGTCGGGATAGCGCCATCATATGTTGGTGTTGATTGATATACGACATTTAAATCGGTTTCAAGCGTCGTACCATCATAATTTTTCCAAGTAATCGTGTACGTATTTGGTACCATTTTATATTTTGCAGTATATAACTGTCTTCTTGTTACGACTGTAATTTCCGGATCCCAACCATCAAAGACGGCATGGTGTCCAGGGAATGGTTTACCAACAAAAGTTGGAAGTGGGCTATCATAAGTTGGCATAGTGCCATATGGAACTTCTTCATCAACTTCTAATGGGGTGTTGTCATTATTTACCCACGCAACCGTAAAGGTTTTAGTAGTAGCAATATATTTAGCGGTGTACTTTGTATTTTGGGTGGCCGCGACTACTTCTGGCGTCCAACCATCAAAGGCAAATGTATATTGCGTAGTGGCTGTTCTTGTTGGTGTTGCACCGTCATAAACTGGTACGTCACCTCTCAAGACCGTTGTCGTCTTAAGAAGAGTGCCATCATAATCTTCCCAAGTAATCTCATATTCAATAACAGTTTCATCATATAAAGCGCGGTAGGTTGCGTCAGCAGTAACTTTAACAACCGCCGGGCCCCAACCCTTGAAAGTAAAAGACGATGCCCCGCTATCGGGTTTAAGAGGGATGTCGCCATTATAAACCGGCATTGCGCCTTCTACGACATCGTTATCAACTTCTAAGACTGCATCATCATAGTTAAGCCATGTTACTTTATACTTTTTTTTGCGTAACACTTGTCGATGTTGTGCCATCGACCGAAGATTGATCGCCGTCAGGATTTGATGGAGACGGGTCTTTTTTACAACCAGTGATAACTAGTGTAAAAAGTAAAAACAGGGGTGCTAGTATTGGTCGTTTCATAGTCCTTCCTCCTATAAAATAATCTGCTATATATAAATTATATAAAAACGAATAAAAAATGTGGTAGTATTTCAGTAAAAAAATACCGATTAAAACGTCGTTTGAAAATCCATAATAAAAGGCCGGATTTCTCCGGCCTTGTTTCATTGCTTTTTAATATTTAAATAAATGCTTTTAGAATGAAATAAATTACAAATATGCCTGCGACAACATACATTGGTATCTTCACTTCTTTCGCTCTACGACTCATGAGCATCATAATGACATATAAAATAAGACCAATCCCTAAACCATCGCTAATGCTGTAGGTTAAAAGAATTAAAAGTACCGTAAAGAACGCGGTAAATCCAATAATGCGGTCCTCCCAATTGACATCTTTTAAGTTGCCAGCAAAGATAAGTCCGCCAACACTAATAAGGGCCATACTCGTCACAGCTGGTTCGGTAAAGATATAGAAAACCGGATAAATAAAGGCACTAAGTAAGAATAAAACCCCGGCAACAACGGCGGCTAAACCGGTTTTTGCCCCCATTTCAACCGCAATACCACTTTCGGCAAAACTAGTAACCGTACTCGTGCCAAGTGGCGCACAAATAACAGCACCAAAGGCATCAGCGGCCACCGCTTTTGTTCCGCCAATTAATTCACCTTCTTCATTAATAATTCCGGCACCACGACCAACCGCAAGAATCGTCGCTGTTGTGTCAAAGAGGTTTACTAAGACAAGCGAGAAAATAAAGGCATAACTTACCGGATTACTTAAGACAGTTGTCCACGTATCGCCTTCAAAGATCTTAAAGGCAACTTTTTCAAACCCTTGACCGCCCCATTTAAGTGGATCACTAAACGTTGCTTTAATACTATCAAAATGGAAAGCAATTGGGGTTCCGTCTCCTCTTGTGGCCGGTAAACCAAAGATATTCCACACAGCAATGGCCACTACGACGGTAATAAGCATTGCTAAAGGAATTGCTAATTGTTTGACGATTTTATTTTTGACAAACATAAAAGTAATAACTAGAATAATACCAAGTAATGATAAAAGTAACATCGGGTCTTTAAAACTACCTAATGTCACAAAAGTGGCCGGACTTGAAACAATAAAGCCACTTCCTTTAAAGCCAACAAAAGCAATAAATGCACCTAAACCGGCACTAATAATGTATTTAATATCGTTTGGAATAGCGTCAATCATCATTTTCCGTAATGGCGAAAGACTAATAATCGCGAATAATACACCCGCAAAAAACATTAATAAAAGTGATGCTTGCCATGAACCAAGTGCGCCATAGACGATATATGCAAGATAAGCATTAACCCCCATCCCGGCACTTAAGACAATTGGGAAGTTCCCGTAAAGTCCCATCACCAGGGTAACAACGGCACTAACAACCGCGGTTGCAACAAATAATCCGCTATGATCCATTCCCATGTCGCCTAAAATACCGGCATTGGTAGGAAGGATATAAATCATTGCTAAGAAAGTAACTAAACCACCAAGAATTTCACTTGATAATGTCGCCTTTCTTTCTTCAAACTTAAATAGTTTGTTTAAGAAATTTTTCATAAATTTACTCCTTTGGCTTCTAAAACCATAATAGTCTAATCAATTTTACCAAAAATAACAATAAATAAATATATTTATAGCAAGTAAAGTAAAATTACTTGACTCACAACCCTTCTTTCTATAAACTTTATCTAGCATAAGGAGGAATACATTATGGCAGTAAAAATTAGATTAACCCGTGTTGGCCGCACTCATGATCCCCACTACCGGATTGTTGCCGCTGATAGCCGTTATACCCGCGATGGTCGGTTCATTGAACAAATTGGATATTACAACCCAAAAACCGATTTAAAAGCAGCAGTACTTGATCGGGAATTAGCACTTAAATGGCTTAATAATGGTGCCCAACCAAGTGATACCGTGAAAGCAATTTTCCGCGCTCAAGGTATTAACGAAGAATTTGTAAAAAATAAAAGAGGTAAATAATTATGCGTGACTATGAAGCATTAGTCCGGGATATTATTACTCCGCTTGTTAAAAATGAAGCCGCTCTCTTAATTCGTAAAACGATGGAAGGCGATAAAATCATTATTAACATCTTCGCAGAAAATGAAGACATTGCGGTCTTAATTGGTCGTAAAGGCGTCATCGCTAACGCCCTTCGGGAAGTTGTCTCGGTCGCGGGAAAACTTGATGAAGAGCACGTCTTCTTACGCTTTGAATCACTCGACAATAATAAATAACTCTCCACCGAGAGTTTTTTTATCAAGGTATAATAAGAATATGGAAAAAGATTATTTAATTATTGGTTACATTGTTTCAACCCATGGATTACGGGGCGGACTTAAAATTAAACCCGCGACATCTTTTGTCGATGACCGTTTTAAAGTGAGACGAAAACTTACTGTCAAAAACCCAAAGACTAATGAATTCGAAACTTTAACTATTTCGAAAATTACTACGCAAAAAGATTTGCTAGTCATTAACTTTAAAGAAATAAATGTTATTGAAAAAGCGGAAGAATATTTAAAGTTACCACTTTATATCAAACGGGAAAATGTTGTGCTTGAAGAAGGCTACTTTTTTCTTGATGACCTTTTAGGAATGAAAGTGGTTCTTGAAGATAACATCCTAGTTGGGGAAGTAAGTGAAATATTAGAATACGCGAGTTACCATACTTTACGGATAAAACGCGAAAATGCTAAAGATTTACTTATTCCTTATATTGAAGAATTCATTGTTTCGACCGATTTATCTAGCAAAACCATTGTCTTTCGACCAATTGAGGGAATGTTATGAAAATTACAATCCTTACTTTATTCCCGGAGATGTTTCCAAGTTTTTTAAACACTTCCATAATAAAGAAGGCCATTTTGCAAGGTAAAGTAACGGTTGAATTAGTTAATATTCGGGACTTTGCGCAAAATAAATGGAACAGAGTTGATACTCCACCCGTTGGTGGGGGCGCAGGTATGATCATGCAAGTTGAACCAATTGTCCTTGCTTTAGAAAGTATTGATGTTGGTCATAAAGTATTACTTTCCCCTCGCGGCGAAACGTTAAGCGTAACAAAAACTCATAAACTTGCGCGTAAAGATCACCTCATCTTAATCTGTGGTCATTATGAAGGCGTTGATGACCGGGTTACACATTATATTGACGAAGAAATATCGATCGGTGATTATATTTTAACCGGTGGCGAACTAGGAGCGATGGTCGTAAGCGATGCGGTTATTCGGCTTCAAGATGATGTCATTAATAAAGATAGTCTAGATATTGAAACCTTTGATGGACATATGCTTGAATATCCGCAATATACGGAACCATATGACTTCCGGGGATACACTGTACCGGCTATCTTATATTCCGGGAATCATGCCGCGATC
>CALAWM010000202.1 GCA_937895315.1 uncultured Caryophanales bacterium
CAATTTCAATATGTTTAGCGTTCGCTTTTTTCAGTAAATCTAAGGAAGCATGGGCAAAAGCCTTTGTTTCGGCGATTGTTTTATTCATCTTCCAGTTGCCGACTAATAGTTTTTTACGCATAACTTATCCAATCACGTCGATGCCGGGTAAGTGGCCATCGTTTTCAATCATTTCTAATGAGGCTCCGCCTCCGGTACTAATGTGGCTGAAAGCATCTTTGTAACCAAATTGAGCAACCGCTGCCGCACTATCGCCTCCACCAATAACGGTGAAAGCACCATGTAATTTACTAATCGCTTCACAGACGGCTCTTGTTCCGGCTTCAAAATCACTTTGTTCAAAGACACCCATTGGTCCGTTCCAGAACACCATCTTCGCTTTACTTAATTCTTTAGCAAATAAGGCTTGGGTTTTAGGACCAATATCCATTCCTTCAAATCCGGCAGGAATATTTGGACCATCAACCGTTACTTTCTTTGTCCAATCTTTAAAGGCATCTGTCGCGACACCATCAATTGGTAATAAAATCTTATTGCCGGCTAAATCAAGACATTTTTTCGCAAAATCAACTTGATCAGGCTCAAATGGGGAAATACCAACTTCTTTACCAAGGGCAACTTGGAAAGTATAAGCCATCGCTCCGCCGATTAAGACTTTGTCACATTTTTCGAGTAATGTTTCAATAACTTTAATTTTGTCACTTACTTTAAAACCACCGATAACGGCGACATATGGCCGGTCTTTTTTATCAACATGAACGACTCTGCTTAAGGCGTTTCCTTCGTTTTTAAGAATTTCCGGAACACCATAAGTGGAGGCGTGAGCGCGGTGGGCGCTACCAAAAGCATCCATGACGAACACATCGGCAAAACTTGCCCATTTCGCCGCTAAGGCTGGATCATTTTTTTCTTCGCCTTTTTCATAACGGGTGTTTTGTAAAAGTAATACTTCGCCTGGTTTTAAGGTTTTGACAAGTTCATTGACGGTGTCACCACTTGGGACATCACTAAATTTGACTTTGTCTTTTCCTAAAATTTCGCCTAAACGTTTGTAGACGATCACCATGTTGTTTTTCTTTTTATCGGCTTCAACTTCTTCGGGGGTTCCTTTGTGTTTGACTTTACCAAGGTGCGAGAATAAGACAACTTTCGCGCCTTTTTCTAAAGCATATTTAATTGTTGGTAAAGCACTAACAATTCGGTTGTCATCGCTGATGACGTCACCTTTAAAAGGAACATTAAAGTCCGCGCGGATTAACACGGTTTTGTTTTTTAAATTTAAATCTCTAATTGTTTTTTGCATACTTTTCTCCTTATACTTGAAAGAAAAGCGCCCGAAGGCGCTTCTTTAAGCAATTTGTTACTTATTTAAGGCCGTGGGTGTGAACAAGGGCACGGGCAAGGCGGATGTATTGCGCCACGTAACTATACTCATTGTCATACCATGCCATGACTTTAACGATTTGTTGGCCATCAGTTTCTAAAACTTTGGTGCCAGTTGCGTCAAAGATTGAGCCATAAGTACTGCCGATGATGTCACTGCTGACGATTTCGTCTTCAGTGTAGCCAAAGATTCCTTTTAAGTAAGTTTCAGAAGCTTCTTTCATTGCGGCATTAATTTCTTCAGCGGTAACTTTTTTCTTTAAGACGACGTTTAAGTCAACGAGTGAGCCGTCTAAGACTGGGACACGGAGAGCGCCACCATCAAGTTTTTTGTTAAGTTTTGGTAAGACAAGACCGATGGCTTTTGCTGCACCAGTGGAGGATGGAACGATGTTCATCGCACCAGCACGTCCGCGACGGTAATTGCCTTTCTTTGGTAAGTCAAGAATAGTTTGGTCATTGGTGTAAGCGTGAACGGTTGTCATAAAGCCACGTTCAATACCAAATTTTTCTTCTAAAACCATTGCAACTGGGGCTAAGCAGTTGGTAGTACAACTTGCACCACTAACAACGGTCATTTCTTTCGTTAATTTATCGGTGTTAACACCGTAGACAAAGGTTGGGGTTTCTTTATCAGCGGGAGCACTGATGATAACGCCTTTGACACCTTTTTGTAAGTGAACAGAAGCATCTTCTTTCCCTTTGAAGCGACCGGTACATTCAAGTACGATATCGACTCCATGTTTTGCCCAGTCTAATTTGGTTGGATCAGGTTGTCCAAACACTGGAATTTCGCGCCCTTTAAAGACAATAGCGGTTCCATCTGCATTCACACTAATATCGTCAACATGGAAATTACCATGGGCGGTATCATATTTAAGTAAATATGCGAGGTTAGCGGCGTCCGTTAAGTCGTTAATTGCGACAACTTCCATATCGCCTTCTTCGACGATACGACGGAATGAGAGACGGCCAATCCGTCCAAATCCGTTAATTGCAACTTTAATTGCCATAATAGTCCTCCTTCTTTATGCGTATTTATTATACAACAATAATAATCATTTAGGGCAATATAAACAATGAAAATAGGAAGAAAAAACAACAAATAGGGAAAAATATACCGAAAGTTATCATTTATGATATATTTATGTAATTAATTGCTGATAAGTTCAATTCCAAGTAAAAGCGATGAAACGGTAATATCAAAAGCACTACTTAATCTTTGAAGAATCATTAAAGTCGGATTTCTCCGACCATTTTCTAAATCACTTAGGTAGTTATGGTTTATA
>CALAWM010000203.1 GCA_937895315.1 uncultured Caryophanales bacterium
ACTGGCCCGACCGCGATGCGAAATGCCTTGCTTTTCATTTATCGTTAATTCCCCGAATGTTTTTTGTAAGTCAGGATAAAAGAAGATTGGATCATAGCCAAAGCCATTTTCACCCCGTTCTTCAGCAATAATTAGGCCTTTTACTTCGCCGACAAAGACTTGCGGAAAAGCATCAACGCCGACTAAAGCAATCGCCGCAATAAATTTGGCGCTTTTATCACTATGATTAATAAGCATTTCATTGATGGCTTTATTCTTTTCAGTGTATGGTGAATCTTTCATAAAGCGGGCACTATTGACGCCGGGGAAGCCATTAAGGGCAGTTACACTTAACCCGCTATCATCGGCAATAACAGGCAGATTTGTAATGTTATGAACATACATTGCCTTGATTAAAGCGTTATCTTGAAAAGTTTCGCCGTCTTCAATTATTTCTTCATTAAACCCGATATCATTTAAGCCTAAAACTTCAAAATCGGTGTCTTTAAATATTTCTTTAAATTCCTTAATTTTGTTCGGGTTATGGCTAGCAATGACTATTTGTTTTTTCATCGTAAAGATTATAACATTTTAAACAATCATTTGCCCACGAATTAGTGCCCCGGTCGATTATTATTTGCTATAATTTAAGGTAGCGGGAGGACTAATTATGTACCACATAGAATTAGAGTTTATTAAGGAAAAGGTAATAAGAATATATAAGGAAATGTTAAGTGTTCCTTTAGAAGTTATGGACAAAGGAAGTTTTGACACTTTAACAAATGTTGACTTAGCCATTGAAGAAACATTAATTAAAGAGATTAAAAAGGCTTTTCCTCATGACAGCATTATTAGCGAAGAATTTAATCCGCTTGGTAAAGTAAAGGGTCGAACCTGGGTCATTGATCCAATTGACGGCACCGTTAACTTTTCCCGAGGCGGAACAAACTTTGGCATCCAAATTGCGCTTTTTGATAATAATGAGGTTGTCCTTAGTTACATGTATTTTCCCCGTTATAATGATGAGTATTATGCAATCTTAGATGAAGGTGCTTACTTCAACAATAAGCGGATTATGCACCAATTAACCCCGGTTTCGCACACTATTATGAGTTTTAGTGATTTCTTTGTTAATGATCCAAAAGCGAATAAATTCATTGAAAATCTTTTATTAAATGTGAAAAATGATATATTTCGGACCCGATTTATTGGTTGTTCATCGGTTGATTTTGCCTCCCTTGCCGTTGGCACCACGGATGCTTTAGTGATGCGCACCAATAATTTGTGGGACCTTGCCCCGGGTTATTTACTTGTGAAAGAAGCAGGATGTACAATAATCAATGAAAAAACGCTTGACTATAACTTTGATGATTATGCATTAATCGCGGTTAATAATAAAGCGTTTATTGAAGTGCTTAAAAAGGCGTTATTGAAATAATTAATTACTCGCCGTAACTACTTCTTTATTTTTAAGTTCTTTTTTTGCTTTCGTATTTTGGACAAGATAAGGAATTCGTAAGCCCATAAAGATGATTAAACCGCCTAAACTAAAAGCCACAAAATATAAAAGTGAGAACAAAATGCCGACAAGCGCAACATGCATCCCACTTTGCTGCATCGAAATACGAATGTTACTAAGCACGGGCATATTGACATTGCTCATCCAAGGATTAATAAAGAAACCATCAAAAGTTGCCATTCCTGGATGATTAATCGCTAAATAGTGGAATAAGACGTTTACGCCCTGGGCGAGGATAATAAAGCCGATAAGGACGGCTATTGCCATGAAGTAATCTTTAAAACTTTTGCCAATTTGTCGGGCGGCTAAAACATAAATTGAAACAACAACCATCGCCCCATGCCAAAGCATTGTGTGGACACTAATTGCTACTTGTAAGGTAAAGACGCTTTGTCCGACAATCATGACGGCAAGCCCACCAACGGCGGTAAAGATACCAATAAAACTATAAACCGCATCTTTAATCTTTTTATTTTTAATAAAAGGTGTAAGCGGATATAAAAACATGGGGACAGAACAAAATTGTAATGGAAAACCATACCATAAGTAATTTTCAATTCCTTGGTTTAAATTCAAGTAGTAAAGTTGTTTAAATAATTCAATACCTAAAAGCATAATGCCGATGAAGAATACAGTATAGTCAACGCGGTCAAAACGTCCAAACATATAACGTTCTTCGCTTTCCCGGTCTTTTTTAGCGCGTGTAACGAGTAAAACTGTAAACGCAAAAGTAATTAAAAGCGCAATAATGTGAAAAGAACTATAAGTTAAATCTTCACTATGACTTGTCGGAATGTAATTTGCGCCAAATTTCCATTCTAAACCAATCGTAAATAGAAAAGCGGCCGGTAATAAGGCAATAACTAAACTAAGTATGAAATCAACGAATTTTAATTTACCTTGATGGAATTTATTTAAATAAATTTTTGAGAGAGTTGCACTAATTAAGAGCGCTAAGAACATAGCACTCAAACTATATCCAAGAGAATTTGACATATAGACTCCTTGTGGTTAGATAAAGTAATTATATTACTAAAGAACATTATTTGTTTAAATTTGACCATTTCCGAGATATTTTCTATGAAAAGATAGACGTTTTGCACATTTATTTCTATTAAGCTTATAAAAATGAGTTATTTTCTAATAAAATATAAGAGTTAATTATGAAAAAATTTATTTTAATGATTGGCCTTCCTGGCAGTGGGAAATCTTCGTGGGCAAAAGACTATCAAAAAAGTCATCCCCATACTTTTATCATTGCAAGCGATGAAATCCGCAAGGAACTATTTGGTCATGTTCAAGACTTTAGAGACGAGCCCCGGATTTGGAAAACTGTCGAAGAGCGCATTATCGAATACGGACGACGTAATGATGATTTAACGGTAATTGTTGATGCTGGTAACCGCAATAACGACATCAGAAGACATTTCCGTGAAGTTGCAAAAGATTATGATGTTCATTACCTTGTCTATTTAAAAAGAGACCTTAATACACTATTAACACAAAATAAATTACGAAGTCCAGATCGGATTGTTGAAGAAGGCGTAATTAGAAGATTTTATGATGAGTTTGAAGAACCAGACGAAATAACAACCAAAATATACAAAGTCTTATTAAAATGATATTGAATAAAATAAAAAAGCACTCATAGTCGAGTGTTTTTTTAAGGCTCAATTAAATAGAACGTGGACACTTTTTTTAAATTCCACGCTGCA
>CALAWM010000204.1 GCA_937895315.1 uncultured Caryophanales bacterium
GCAAAATATTTAAAAGGAGTTGTTGCGTGGCTTGGTCCAATCAGCGAAACAACTCCTTTTAAATATTTTGCAGGAATTTCTTCACGAATAAGATCACTGAGCCGTTCTTCTTTTTCGGTATCAAACCCTTTCGCGGTATTAATAACTAATACTTTCTTAGTTAATTTAGTGCTTATTTCATGTAATAAGCCACGCATCGCAAAAGACGGCACACTTAGTAAAAAGATATCGCTATAGTCAATAGCTTCAATTAAATTCGTTGTGGCGTGAATGTTTGGATGAAGGATTACTTCATCACCAAAAAAGAAATAATTACGATGATTAATATTGATATCATCAACTTGATTTTGTTCAATACCATACATCAAAACATGATGTCCGTTGTCGCTTAAAACTTGAGCAAGTCCTGTTCCCCAGGTGCCCGTCCCAAAAATAGTAATTTTCATATTATTTTCGCTCCCTAAAGATAAATCGAAGTGGTGTGCCAGAGAAATCAAAAGCATCCCGAATTTGGTTTTCTAAATATCGTTCATAGGAAAAATGAACAAACTCTGGATTATTAACAAAGAAGACAAAGGTAGGTGGTTTTGTCGTCACTTGATTGGCGTAATATATTTTAAGGCGCCCGCCATTAAAAACTGGGGGATCATTATATAGTTGAGCCCGATGAATTACTTCATTTAAGAGATTTGTTTCGACCCGACGTCGGTAGGCATCATTCACAAAATCAATCTGTGTGAATATTTGCTCAATTCGTAACTTTGTTAATGCCGACACAAAGACAACTGGCGCATAGTCCAAGAATTTAAATTCTTTTCGTACTTTGTCAGTGAATTCTTTCATTGTTTTATCATCTTTTTCGAGGGCATCCCATTTATTGACGACGATGATAATGGCTTTTTTCTCTTCAATGGCATATCCGACAACGTGTTTATCTTGTTCGCGAATACCGGCAACAGCGTCAATTACGAAAAGAATAATATCAGCTTTTGAAATTGCACTAAAAGCACGTAATGCCGCATATTTATCAACCGATTCATATATTTTTCCGCGTTTTTTTAGCCCAGCCGTATCGATCACAACATAGTCTTTATTATTACGACGAAATGGGGTGTCAATCGCATCACGGGTCGTTCCTTCAATATTGGTGACAATGACTCGTTCTCGATTTAAGATGGCATTTACTAAACTTGATTTTCCAACATTTGGTTGCCCAATGATTGCAAAAGAAATTACTTCTTCATCAAAATCAATCGTTTCTTCTGGTAATACTTTGATTATTTCATCAAGCAAATCCCCAATCCCGATCCCATGGGCACCACTGACGGCAATGGGGTCTCCTAAACCAAGAGCATAAAAATCTTGAATTAAGTAATGATGTTCTTGTCCATCAATTTTATTAACAGCGACGATAACAGGTTTATTTGCCCGATATAAAAGATTAGCGATTTCGCGGTCATCAGCGGTAATACCAAGGGGACCATCACCGACATAAACAATTACATCAGCTTCTTGAATAGCAATTTCAACTTGAGCTCTAATTTGTTCTTGAAAAGCACTCTTTCCAAGTTCAATACCCCCGGTATCAATGACGTTGAATTTTCGCGTAAGCCATTCGGCTTTAGCATAAATACGATCACGAGTAACGCCGCGTTCATCATGAATAATTGAAAGTCTTTCACCGATTATACGGTTAAAAATCGTTGATTTTCCAACGTTTGGGGTTCCGACGATTGCCACAATTGGTAACGCCATTATTTGACTCCTAATTTGTTATTAACAATATTTACAATCACTTCGACAACTTGATCGATGGTTAAATAATCGGTGTCAACGGCAATTGCGTCTTCGGCTTGACGAAGGGGTGCCATTGCTCTGGTTGAATCAATATGGTCACGCATGGCGAGTTCTTTTTCAATTTCTGCTAACGTTGTTTTAATCCCTTTGGCTTCGTTTTCTAAATATCGTCTTTTTGCTCTAATCGCTACGGAAGCGGTTTGAAAGATTTTTACGTCGGCATTAGGTAACACGAATGTACCAATATCCCGTCCATCCATAACAACACTTGTTTCATTAGCAAGTTCTCGTTGTTGTTCGGTCAAAAAGATACGAATTTTTGGATAAGAAGCGATAAAAGAAACGTTGCCTGAAACTTCTGGTTCACGAATTTCTTTTGATACATCAATATCATTTACAAATACTTTGTGATCATTTGTTAATTTAATTTTTACTTCCGGAATTAAAGCATTCGCGGCTTTTTCATTTTTAGGATCTACTCCTTTTTTAATAACATACCACGTGAACGCTCGATACATTGCGCCAGTGTCGATATAGACAAAATTAAAATGTTTGGCGACTTTTTTGGCAATGGTTGATTTACCAGCAGCGGCTGGACCATCAATGGCAATTGCAATATTTCTCATGGACGATACCTCCAAATCATAAAGATAATACCTGCAACGATGAGTAGAAAAACAAGAATTGCTAATCCAACAAGTAAATTGTTCGATTCTTTACGAAGTTCATCTTCTTCGTGTCCGTTTTTCCGTTCATATTCGTTAATAAGGGCTTCGGCACGGGTAACTTTTTCAGTACGAGTATTTGTTTTTTCCGGTTTTGGGGCTTTGACTTTTGCTTTTGCCTCTTTTTTGGGCGATGCAAAATTGGCCGCTATCGTTTGCCGATAAGCTGCCCAGTATTGTACTCTTGTCTCTTTTAACTCGTTCCGTGCCATACTCTATTTATAATAATATAAATAACGACAAATTACTTATGAGACCCTTAATTTTTCACCGATTTCCAATATGATTTGAATTGTCATAATCAAATCGTTATAATAACTCTATATTAGGAGGGATACCATGCCAAAGAAAGTTACACTCGATAAAGATCTTTGTATTAGTTGTGGCGTTTGCAATGCTATTTGTCCACATGTATTTGATTGGGACGATGATGGAAAAATGAAACCATTAGTCGATACCGTTCCGGCCGAACATGAAGATGCCGCATTAGAAGCAGAAGCAGCCTGTCCAACCGGCGCAATTCGTATTGAATAAGCGCTTCTATAAAGTAAAAAAAGAACTAGCGATTGCTAGTTTTTTTTATTTACTAAGGACTTGATTGATGAAGCGACTTGTTCTCTTATAGATTAGTAATGTTAATGTTGCAATTATCGTATTCTTTATCGCATTGAAAGGTACAACATAAAGGATAAAGAGTTCAGGTTCAAAGGGAATATTACCATTGAAAATTAATTTATTATATAAATCATATATCACAAAGTAATTTGCTGCGGCGCTGACAATGAGTTGGAGCACAAAGGCAACCCCTAAACCAGTTATTACCCCTTTTAAAGTACGACGATATTTATAGAAAATTGCAGCGGTAACCACAAAACTTGAAGAGTAAATAATATCAGCAATTTCGCCAATAAAAGCCGTTGAAGATAATGGTAATTTTATAAGGAATCTAATTACTAAGACAAGAAAACCACTAAGGGGACCATAAGCAAACCCAGCAATAAGAGCAGGAACTTCACTAAAGTTAATTTCTAAAAAGTTAAACGGAGGTGGGAAGATTGGGAAGATAAACGGCGGAACTTTCGTAATGTAAAGTAACACGGAAATTGCAGCAAAAATGGCCGTTCCGGCTAGAAATACCGTTCTTTTCCGTCTTTTTTCTTGTTTACTTTGAACATGATCGACTTCAACTTCGACTACATTTTGTTCAATATTGGCTTCATTATTCATAAAAAAACTCCCTTCTCAGGGCGTTTAAAAAGAAAATTCTTCTTTCATCCAGACTTTAACTGTCGCCACTAGAATCACACTAGTTCAGCTTGCGCTCGCGGGGTATACCGCCGGTGGGGACTTACACCCCGCCCTGAAGTAAATTCATTATAATTCTAATCGGTAAATTTTTCAAGATATATTACTTTTTAAGTGATTTAGCCACAAATTCTTTGGCTTCTTCTTCACTGCTAAAAACGATAGTAACTTTATTCTTGGTTTGCAGCACAATATGTTCTTGGCCTTTAAAGGCAATTTTACTTGGTTTACTAATCATTGCTTCTAGTTGCCGGACTGATAATTTATTTGTAACAATAAGATTTAAGTGTTCAAGTGCTTGTTCATTACTTAACGAAACTAATGCCCGGGCGTGACCAAAGGAAATTTCATCATTATTTAAGGCTTTTAAAATCTCAGTTGGGAGTTTTAATAACCGTAAGATATTTGTAACTTGTGTACGACTAGAATAAGTCATCTTCGCAAGATTTTCATGGAGATAACCATATTTCTTATTTAAATTATGGAAAATATAAGCAAATTCAAGGACGTTGCTTCGTTGTGAGTCACGGGCTTTGGCGAGAAGAATTAA